>JAFTGG010000028.1 GCA_017458025.1 Oscillospiraceae bacterium
GCCGCTGCGGCGGCGCCCGCCGCCGCCAACGCGGCAAGCCCTACGATCATGCCTTTTTTCATCGCGTTGCCCTCCTTCGTCGTATGTGGGTTCCTTCGATTTCAGTTTACTGTCGCGCCGGACGTTTGTCAAGCGGCACATATCCCGCGCGGCGCGCATAGAAATGAGAGCGGAAGGAGGCCGCTCCCATGAGACTTGTCCCTTACGACCGCGCCGCCGCGGTGCGCTACGCGCACGAGTGGGCGTACGGCCGCAACCCGCGCTACTACGATTATGAGCTGATCGGCGGCGACTGCACCAATTTTGCCAGCCAATGCCTCTATGCTGGGTCGCGCATCATGGACTACACGCCGACCTACGGCTGGTACTACATCGACGCCAATCGCAAAGCGCCCGCCTGGACAGGCGTCGTGTATTTTTATAACTACCTCACCCGCGAGCGCGCCGCCGTCGGCCCCGCCGCGCGGGACACGTCCATCTTCGAGATGCTCCCCGGCGACGTTGTGCAGCTCTCGTTCGACGGCGTGCGCTGGGCGCACTCGCCCGTCGTCGTCGCCGTGGGCGAGCCGCGCGGTCTCGACAACGTCCTCGTCGCCGCGCACAGCTATGACGCGGACTACCGTCCGCTGTCCGCCTACGAGTTCGCGAGCATTCGGTTTTTGCATGTCTATGGCGTTTACAAGCCGTGATTTTTATGGTACGATGCCACAAACAGACAAAGGAGGCTTTCGCTATGGAGAACGGGAACAAGACCTTGCGCTACGCGCGCATCAACGTGTGGCTGACCGGCGCGATTCTGGTCGTGCTCTGCGCCGCCGCGGCGCTGCTGCTCCCAAAGGCTGTGCGTACGCTCGACCACGCGGAGGAAACGCTGTCCGCCGTCGATACGCTCGCCGCGACCGCCAACGAGGCGCTGGTCTCCGCCAACAGGGCCGCCGACACGGCGAACAAGCTCGTCGCGGACAATGCCGACGCGGTCTCCGAGGCGATGGAGAAGTTCAACTCCGTCGATTTCGGCGCGCTCAACAAGGCGATCAACGACCTCGCGGACATTGTCGAGCCGCTGGCGCGGGTATCGAATTTCTTCAACCGGTAAAATTGAAAAAAGGCGGCGGCACGCACGTGCCGCCGCCTTTTTCGGCAATAGCGCATCATTTGCGGCATTGCCCTTATCTTCTTTTCCGTTTGCCCGGGCGCGACGGCCCGTTCAGGTTCATGCCCGTGCTGCGCCGCGGGTCCTTGCGCGATCCAAGCATGCGGTCCATCCTCCGCCGCGCGTCCTGCTGCGCGCGCTTTGCCGCGCGCGCCCGCCTCGCCATCTGATGGAGCATCGCCGCCATGCCGGCGGCGCTCGCCGCGCGTACCAGCTCCCGCTTGCCGACGCGCAGCACGCCGAACGCCGATACGCCTTCGTGCTCCGCGCCGACATAGGCCGTGCCGGCCTCCCTGTCCGATTTTTGGAACCAGAATTGCATTGCCCGCTCCTCCTTATACATCTCTCCGATCCAGCGCCGCGAGGCCGAAACGCGCCGCACGCTCGACGCGCGCGCGCCCGTCCTCGTCCGACGCGTCGTATTTCGTACGCAGCTCCCGTAGGAACAGCCCGCGCAACGAGTCCTCCTGCGCCCTTGCCCAAACGTCCTCGCGAATATGCGTCTCATCGCGCAGCTCAAGGTGGAAAAAGTCGGGGGCAAAGCGCTCCTCTATAGACTTTATGTCAATCCCGTGCTCATCTGTCGCGCCCGTGAAGATCACGCGGCAAAGGTCGCTCGCCGCCGTCTCCGGCATCACGCTTTGCAGGGCTTCTGCGGGCGTTTTGTCCGTCACGTCCGCAAAAAGGACCTCATAGCGGCGTTTGGCAAATGGAACAAATTTTATGTCAACTTTTCCGCGTTCCGCCGAACCGCAGAGGACGCCCTTGTCGCCGGTTTCGTCGAAGCCGCGCCCCTCGGGACAGCCGGAGTAGGCGTAAGCGGTTTTTCCCGCCGTCAGCACACCGCCGAATTGGTGCGTATGCCCCAAAGCAAGGTAGTCGAGGTTCGACGCCGCGATCTGTTCCCGCGTGACGGGATTGTAGCGCGCTTCGGCGGCGTTCATGTCGCCATGCAGTACCATCAGGCGGAGCAGTCCGTCGTCCGGCGCGGTGAAGCCGTCCAATAAGCCCCTCTCCTGCGACGCGTCCGTGAACGCCGCGCCGTAGACCGCGCAGCCCAGCTCCGGCAGCTCCACGCGCTCGATGTCGCGCGTTTTGAAGATATGAACGTTCTCCGGCCACGCAAGCGTCGCGTAGGGCGAGCGCGCGGAATAGAAATCGTGGTTTCCCGGCGCGATAAACACCCTTGCCCGCATGCCGCCGAGCGCGTCCACCAGCGCCTCGACCGTCTCGCGGTAGGTCACGGCGCCGTCGAACAAATCGCCCGCAAGCAGAACGAGCTGCACGTCGTTTTGGTTGACATAATTTGACAGCCGCTCCAGCAGCCGACGGCTCTCCCGACGGCGCAGCTTTGCCTGTTCGCCTGTCATCGCGGCAAATGCGCTGTCAAGATGGAAGTCCGCCGCATGGAGGATTTTAATTGACATAATATCACTCGTCCTTCGGCTTGCAGACGTCCACCCACGAAACAAAATTGGACGAATATTTTTCCAGCTCCTCGCAGGTCATCTCGATGGCGCTGTTGGCGCTGCCCGCCGCGGGAAACAGGGTAGGAAAGCGCTTCATCGACTCGTCGAGGTAGACCTTGACGCCCGCGGGCAGCGCGAACGGGCAAACGCCGCCGGGGTCGTGCCCGATCATCGCATGCGCCTCGTCGAATGTGAGCATCTTCGCCTTGACGCCGAACTGCGCCTTGTACTTACCGCTGTTTACCTTCTGGTCGCCCGCCGTGACGACGATGATCGCGCCGTCGCCGATTTTGAAGCCCATGCTTTTCGCAATGCGCGCGCCGTCCACGCCGAGCGCGATCGCCGCAAGCTCCACCGTCGCGCTCGACACGTCAAACTCGCGAATACGCTCCGCGATGCCGAGCGGTTCAAAATAGGCTCTGACTTTTTCGATTGACATAATATTTATTCTCCCGTGTTATGTTTATTCTTAATTGACATAATTCGTAAATATTTATCTTATGTCAATTCTTTCGACACCGGTACACAGCCCCGTCGCGTCGTCAAGCGTGAAGATCGCGCCCTGCATTTTGCACGGCCCCTCCGCCGCGCGATAGCGTCCGGGCAAGCCGCCGAGGAAGCCCTCGACGGACTGCCGCGCCTCGACGCCGAGAACGCCGCGCGCCGGTCCGGTCATGCCGAGGTCGCTGATGTAGCCCGTGCCCTTGGGGAACACTTCTTCGTCGGCGGTCGGGACGTGGGTGTGCGTGCCCCAGACCGCGCTAACGCGCCCGTCGAGATAGTGCGCCATCGCGAGCTTTTCGCTCGTCGCCTCGGCGTGAAAATCGACCAGCGTAAAGCGCGGCCTGTCCGCGCTGCCCAACAGCTTATCCGCCGTCTTGAACGGGTTGTCCGACTGTCCCCGCATATCGACGCGGCCGATAAGGTTCATGACGCCGATCTCGATGTGCCCGCAGCCGAACACGCCGTAGCCGCGCCCTGGCGCGCGCTCGCCGAAATTCGCGGGACGCAGGATATACGGGCAGTCGTCGAGATACTGCGCGATCTGGACCCTGCCGAACGTATGGTTGCCCAGCGTGATAACGTCCGCGCCGGAGGCGAACATCGCCTCCGCGTCCTCGCGCGTGAGCCCGACCATCTGCGCGTTTTCGCCGTTGACGACGGTGAAGCTCACGTCGTAGAGCCTTTGCGCGGCGCGCAAATGCTTTTTGAGGTGCTGCACGCCGCTCTGCCCGACCACGTCGCCAATGGCGAGGATTCGATAAAGCATGGTGTTTCCTGCTTTCGTGATTTTTTCATAGTATAGCAAATGATATCGGAATTGACAAGCAATTCCGCCGCGGGAAGGCCCCGTCATTTTTAGAACCTGTATTCACAGCCGCCGGCGGCATATAGCTGCTGACGCACCTGATGTCTCATGCGAACTCATACGCGCCTGCGGCGCCGTAAAAAGATCCTATAAATGAAATTTTATATGATACTAATATGCAACTAAAACAAGACATTCCTTGCGACATAATTTGTGCCACGCTGCGTTGTCGTCCTTGGCGGGCGTCAGCCCGCCTGCGTCCTCCGCTTTGCCTGACAAAAATTCTGCTCGCAAGGCTTTGCCACTTTTAGTCGCATATTAGGCCTTGTTTGAAAAATAAAAGTTGCACAATCCGACGAGATTATGTAAACTATCCGCATGGGAACGAAACGTTATGAACTCACAGATAGTGAGTGGAATCGAATCAAAGATATGCTGCCGCCAGAGCATCCCAAGAAAGGGAAACGCGGACGCCCGGCAAAACGTGATAACCGCACAGCACTGAATGGGATGCTGTGGATTGCCAGAGGAGGGGCACCGTGGAGAGAACTTCCGGAACGGTACGGCA
>JAFTGG010000029.1 GCA_017458025.1 Oscillospiraceae bacterium
ATGCCCGGGGAGGCCGCCGCGGCAAGCCCTGCCTCCCCCGCGGCGCCCGCACGGGCGACCCTCCCTGTCCGGCAAATCGTCTGGCTCGCGGGCACGGTCGTCTGCGGCGCGGGTATTGCCTGCCTATACATGGTCAATTATAAGCGCTTTCGCCGCGCCGTTCCCGTTGAGAACGAATCCGCGTCGGCATGGCTCGACGCGCACCCGCTCCGCCGGCCGCTGGCGGTCAGGGCGCTGGATAGCATCGACTCGCCGCTGACCTATGGCGTGCTGCGGCCCGTGATCCTTGTGCCGGAGGGCTTCGATTTCGCGGACGAGGCGGCGCGCTACGCGCTGGAGCACGAATACGTCCACGCGCGGCGGCTGGACGCGGCGTTCAAGCTGGCGCTCGCGGCGGCGCTCGCCGTCCATTGGTTCAACCCCGCCGTGTGGCTCATGTACGTCCTCGCCAACCGCGATATCGAGCTTTCCTGCGACGAGGCGGTGCTTCGCCGCTTCGGCGAAGGCGAGCGCGGAGCCTACGCCCGCGCGCTGCTGTCAATGGAGGAAAAACGGAGCGCCCTGCCCGCGCTGTATGCGGGATTTGGCGCGAACCCCACCAAAGAAAGGATACTCGCCATCATGAAATTTAAAAAGGCCTCCGTTTTGAGCCTCGCGCTCGCCGCCGCGCTGGTGCTGGCGCTCGCCGCCTGCGCGGCGACGGGAACAAACGCGCAGGACACCGCCGAAAAGATCACAAACGAAACCGACGCCGCGATCCTCGGCGTAGCGGAGAATATCGGCGAGACGCCGCAAGACGCCGCCGCATCCGCCGCGCGGCTCTACGTCAACGACGGCTTGCAGCTCTCCGTCCCGCTGGAATACGCCGACCTGCTGCTCGTCGAAACGCCGCAGGACGACGAATGGGGTACGCTGTTCATCGTCTCGGAGAAGGCGTCCGTCGAGGCGGCGAAAGCGGCAGGCCACGACGATTGGGGCATGGGCTGGCTGTTCAGCATCGAGCGCGTCAGCAAGGCGGAGCTGGACGAGTGGATGACGGCGGATATGTCCGGCGTCAGCGTGTTTGCAAAGGATGCGGACGGAAACTGCTACATCCGCTCCATGCCTACCGACGTGCGGTATTACCGCGATGAGGATGCGGTCGTGGAGGAAAGCGACGGCTGGGCGCAATGGGAAACGCTCCAGCGGTGGGCGGGGACTGTACGCGGCACGTTTCTTGCGGAAAATTCTGACCTCACGCCTTTTACCGTCACCAACCCAAGCGTCGACATCTACATCGCGCGGCTCGCCTGCTTGGACGATATCGAATATACGCTCTCAAGCACCGCGTTCGGCCCGCTCCCGCCGGACGGCGTGGACGCCGCGCCCTATGTCGCGCGGCTGCGGAACAACGTCACGTTTGGAGGCGCGGACAGCGCTGAAACGCCGGAGGGCGAGTACTTCTCGCTCTTTTTCCCAGACGGGAGCGGTGGCGAGCGCTTCGACTTCTTTGCCGCGGGCGGCAACTATGTCCGCGAGGTCTACGGTACGAACGGTGAATATGAGTTTCTCTACAAGGCCACCTATACCGACGGCACAACCAGGGCGGGCGATATCATGCAAAAGTGGTACATGGCGCTCGCCGCCGCGAACGGCATCGTTCCGCAAGCGTCCTCGCCGCTGCTCGAAGAGCTTGAACCCGTTGACCCTCCCGCGGAGTCGCCCGTCTGGAGCGCCGGCTCGCCGGATAAATGACCCTCTCTTGAAAATGGGGGCGGGATCTCCCGCCTCCGTTTTCTTTGAAACTTTATCGACCGTACATACGTCTAACCCTCAGATGCATCCAAGACAGAGAAAGGTGATCCATGTGCCTACTCCGGCAAGCCGGAAGGATAACGAGCAACAGGTAGAGACGGTACTGCTGGAGAATTACGACCGGTACTACCGCCTCGCTTACAGCTATACCCACAACGAGCAGGACGCGGGCGATATCGTGCAGGGCGGCGCCTACAAGGCGATCCGCGCCGCCGCGTCGCTCAAAAATCCCGACTACTGCCAGACCTGGCTGTACCGGATCATGCTCAACGAGGTCTTTGCCTTCTTCCGCGCCCGCCGCGAGACCGTGCCCCTCGACGCCGCGCCGTCCGTAGAGAGCGCCGCGCCGGATCTGGGCGCGAGCCTCGACCTGCGCGCCGCCATCGACGCGCTGCCGGAGCAGGACAAGGCGATCGTGCTGCTGCGCTTTTTCGAGGACCGCAAGCTCTCGGAGATCGCGGAGATCCTGGACCTTAACCTCAACACGGTCAAAAGCCGCCTGTATCGTTGTCTGGAGAGGCTGAAGCTCGATCTATCGGAGGGAATATGAGGGAGTCTGTTTACGGAAATCGGCAGCTCGCCGCCGCGAAAGCGGCCTATGAAAGCGTGAGCATGCCGGAATTTCAGGTCGCGCGGCTCAGAGAAACCGTCAGCCGCGCCAAGCGCGACAGCAAACGGCGCGCCGGCCTGCGCGGGCAGCTCGTGGGGCTTGCCGCGGCGATCGCGCTGTTCATCGCGCTGCCAAACGCTTCGCCCGCCGTCGCGTCCGCCATATCGGGTATTCCCATGCTGGGCAGCGTCGCGCGGCTCGTTACGTTTCGCAGCTATGCCTACGAGGACGAGCGTCACAGCGCGAAGATCGAAACGCCGCAGCTTATCGTCGACGACGCGGGCGGCGCGCTGGCGAGCACGGCCGATGGGATCAACGCCGAGATCGCGCGCGTGACGGAGGAGATGACCGCCCTTTTTAAAGCGAGCCTCGAACAGGAGGGCTACGGCGATATGCTGGTCAGCAGTGAAGTCGTCGCCACGACCGAGGAATATTTCACGCTGCGGCTCATATGCTATCAGGCAAACGCCAGCGGCTACGAGCAGGACCGCTATTACACGATCGACCTGCGCACCGGCGAATGGCTGCGCCTCGCCGACCTGTTCGCCGACGGCGCGGACTATGTATCGCCCATCAGCGAGGAAATCAAACGCCAGATGCGCGAGCAGATGGCGGCGGACGAAAATGCGGCGTATTGGCTCGACAGCGACGAGCCCTCGTGGGATTTCACGGCCATCGACCCCGACGCCGAGTTCTACCTCGACGAAAACGGCGAGGTGGTCGTCAGCTTCGACAAAGGCGAGGTCGCGCCGTATTATATGGGCGTATGCACGTTTACGATACCGAGCGAGGCGTTGGCCTCCATACGAAAATAGTGAAAACGCAAGGCGCGGGGCGAAAAAAGTCCCGCGCCTTGCGCAATATATTCTATAGGCAATACCGCACAATTCTGGTGCGCAGCCAGAATTATGCGGCATTGCCTATAATGTCATGGTACAATTGATACAAGATAACAATTCCGCCCGATTTTCGCCGGATATCGCGCAATTCCCCTAAAAAATCACATCTTCTCCGGCGCGGTGACGCCCAGAATGTCAAGGCCGTTCCTCAACACCCGGCGCGTCGCCTCCGCGAGCTTCAGCCTTACAGCAATGACGTCGTCCGCCTCGCCTTTGATGCGGCAGGCGTTGTAGAAGCGATGGAACGTACCGGCGAGCGACACCAGATAACGGTTGATGTAGCTCGGGTCGTAGTCGCGCGCCGCCATGCGCAGCTCCTCCGGAAAGGCTGCCAGCGCCTTGATCAGGTCGCGCTCCTGCTCGCTGTCGGCAAGGGATATGTCAACCTCTTTTTTAATAGTATACCCTTCTTCCGCCAGCGTTTTGATCAGGTTACAAATACGCGCGTGCGCATATTGGACGTAGTAAACCGGATTTTCGCTGTCTTCTCGCACGGCGAGGCCAAGGTCGAACTCCATCTGCGTGTCGGGCTTGGTGTTGAAGAACCAGCGGCAGGCGTCGACGGGGATCTCGTCGAGCAGATCGCTGAGCGAGATCGCCTTACCCGTGCGCTTCGACATGCGCACCGCCTCGCCGTCGCGCACCAGCTTGACGAGCTGCATCAGCACGATGTCGAGCCGGTTCGTACCGTCGAGCCCCAGCGCGTCGAGCGAGCCCTTGAGCCGCGCGACATGGCCGTGGTGGTCGGCGCCCCAGACGTCGATGACCTTGTCGAAGCCGCGAACCGCGAACTTATTGCGATGATAGGCGATATCGGCGGCGAAGTAGGTGTAAAAGCCGTTCGCGCGGCGCAGCACATCGTCCTTGAGGTCGAGCTTGTCCACGTCCTCGCGCTTTTTGCCCGCTTTGACAAGATTGTCGCGAATGATGTCGGCGGTCTTGAGCCACAGCGCCCCGTCCCGCTCGTAGGTCCAGCCCGCATCGGTCAGCGCCTTGACCGTATCCGCAACGTAGCCGCTCTCATGGAGCGAGGACTCGAAGAACCAAGTATCAAAGGTTATTCCATAACGTTCCAGATCGTTCTTCATCTTCGGCAAATTGCGATCGAGGCCGAAGCGCGCCATGTCCGCATGCCGCCGCGCGACGTCCGCATTTAAATAAGTATCGCCATGCTCGTCGCGAAACGCCCGCGCCAAGTCCTTGATATCCTCGCCCTGATATCCGTCCTCCGGAAACTCGACCGCGTCCTCGCCCTGAATGAGTTGAAGGTAGCGCGCCTCGATGCTCTTGGCGAACTTCTCGATCTGATTGCCCGCGTCGTTGACATAAAACTCCCGTTCCACGTCCGCGCCGTTCCAATCCAGCACGCTTGCAAGCGTGTCGCCGAGGACGCCGCCGCGGGCGTTGCCCATATGCATCGGGCCGGTCGGGTTGGCGGAAACGTACTCGACCATGATCTTTTGCCCCTTCAGGGCGCTGCCGCGTCCGTAAGCCGCGCCGCAGGTCTCCACGGCGTCCAGCACATCGGCGTACCACTTGTCGCCGAGGCGGAAGTTCAAAAAGCCCGGGCCCGCGACCTCGACGCCGGTAAAATAGGTGCCGTCGAGGCGCATCTGCCCGATGAGCAGCTGCGCAACCTCGCGCGGGCTCTTTTTCATCGCCTTTGCCGCGGCAAGGCAGAACGTCGTCGTATAGTCGCCGTTGGCGGTATCCTTGGGAATCTCCACCGGCACCGGCGCCTCCACGCCCTCCGGCAGCAGCCCCTCGGCCGCGGCGGCGGTATATGCCCGCTTCGTCAGCTCGACGATCTGGTCCTTCGCGCTTTGGATCATGTTCATATCATATACCTCAGTTCTCCATGAAGCTATCTTGAATAGTGTAGCACATCGGAAGCGCCTCCGCAATATATCATAAGCGACATTTTTCATGCCGCTTATGATGGATAACGGCCATATTGCGCGGCTGCTGCGAAGCATCGGGCGAAACGGCGATCGACATTTTTATAGTAAGGGGCAAAAATTTGCCCCTTACTATAAAATCCGCTGACCACTTCGGCCGGCGGACGCAACGTTCATTAGTATACCGTATTTTATTTGTAAACCCACTGCTTGCGCTACGCGCTCTACTTCGTCTGTGCCGTCGCCAAACGTGCTTGTAGCTGCGGATGCTGCGCCAAATAATCCTCCATCACGGCATAAACCAGCTCCGCGCCCTGCCCGCGTCCTGCCAATTGGAACGCGCGGCCGTTGTTCAGGTGCGTAAAGTAGTAATCCAGCGCCGCATAGACGTCCGCGCGCGGATCGCCGAGCAGCGCATCTTTGTCAACCAGCTTTTCATTGTAAACTCCGACCTGGCGGAAGTACGGCGCGAACACGTTGGTATTCGCGTAAGCAGCCTTGTTTTCCGCAAAATCGGCGCGCGCGCCGACGCGCATGCCCCTGTTGTCGATGCCGCAGACGACCGGCCCGTCAACAGAGGTCATATAGTAGCAATCTCCGACGAAATACAGCGTATCCGTCTCTTTTTCCGCCGTCGGGCGCGCGATCCAACTGCTCTCGTCGGCATAGTCCGTCGACGTCTTCGCGGGCGCCTGAGCCGCCTGCGCGATCCGGGCTTCCTCCGCCGGCGCGGCAGCGACGGCCTCCGCCGCTTCGCTCCCGTCGGCGGGAATGGCGAACACCTGCCCGGGGTAGATCCAATGCGGGTCCTTGATCTGCTGGCGGTTGAGCTCGTAGATCTCCGGCCAGCGCACGCCCTCGCCCAGCTCCCTGCGCGCGATGCGCCACAGGCAGTCGCCCGGGACGACGGTGTAATCGGAGGCAAAGGCCGTCGCCGTCAGCAAGCAGCACAGCATGACGCCAAATGTTAACATAACAAGCCTGCGCATTGTTCTCATGCGGCCTTTTCCCCCTTTCTCCTTGTTTATTATGTAAAGCTTAGCACACTTTTCCAAATCCTGCAAGCAAAATCTGTCGACAAGCGGAAAAAACTTTTGTATTTTGACCAAATCGGCACGATCATCTTCGCCTGTTTGTCATATTGAAAAAGCCGGCGCAAAAGCTTATTATTAGTATTGTGAGCTAACAATTTGTTTGGCAAGGAGAATCCATCATGGCAAAACGCATTGTGATTGCGCTCGGCGGCAACGCGCTGGGCAAAAACCTCCACGAGCAGATGGACGCGGTCAATGTCACCGCCAAGGCCATCGCCGACCTCATCGAGGACGGCTACGAGGTCGTCATCGCGCACGGCAACGGCCCGCAGGTCGGCATGATCCAGAACGCCTTCGCCGCCTATCGCCGCGAGGACGAGAGCCGCGACGTGATGCCGCTTTCGATGTGCGTGGCGATGTCGCAGGGCTACATCGGCTACGACCTGCAAAACCTGATCGGCGAGGAGCTGGACCGCCGCGGCACGGGCATGCACATCGCGACGGTGCTGACGCAGGTCGCCGTCGACCCGAGCGACCCCGCGTTCAAGCACCCGACGAAGCCCATCGGCGCGTTTATGACCGAGGCGGAGGCGAAGAAGCTTGCCGCCGAGAAGGGCGTCGACGTCGCCGAGGACGCGGGGCGCGGCTGGCGGCAGGTCGTCGCGAGCCCGAAGCCGACCGAGATCATCGAGATCCACACGGTCAAAGCGCTGCTGGACGAAAAGCACGCGGTCATTGCCGCGGGCGGCGGCGGTATTCCGGTCGTCTGGGCGGACAAGTACCACCTAAAGGGCGTGCCCGCCGTCATCGACAAGGATTTTGCCTCCGAGTGCCTTGCCGAACAGCTCGACGCCGATATGCTCATTATCCTCACGGCGGTCGAAAAGGTCGCGGTCAACTTCGGCAAGCCCGATCAAAAGGGCCTCGACACGCTGACGCCCGTCGAGGCGCGCCAATACATCGCCGAGGGGCAGTTCGCGCCCGGCTCGATGCTGCCGAAGGTCGAGGCGGCGGTCAAATTTGCCGAGTCCAAGCCCGGCCGCACCGCGCTTATTACGCTGCTGGAAAAGGCGCGCGACGGCATCGAGGGCAAAACCGGCACGCGCATTACGGGTTAATGTCCCAATTGGGTAGGTACAATATGGAACAAACACGTTGGTATAAAGACAGCGTATTCTATCAGATCTGGCCGCGCAGCTTTCGCGACGGGGACGGCGACGGCGTAGGCGACCTCTACGGCGTCTACGAGAAGCTGGACTATATCAGGAGCCTCGGCTGCGACGGCATCTGGTTCTCGCCGCTCTACCCCTCCCCCGGCGTCGACTGCGGGTACGATATCTCCGACTACATGGACATCGACCCGATGTACGGCGGCATGGAGGCGTTCAAAAAGGTCTTGGACGGCGCGCATAAGCGCGGCATGAAGGTCATCATGGACCTCGTCGTCAACCACACCAGCGACGAGCACGAGTGGTTCCAGAAATCGCGCCGCCGCATTGCGCCGTATACCGATTATTATATCTGGCGGCCCGAGCGCCCCGGCGGCAAGCTGCCGAACAATTGGGACAGCGTGTTCGAGGGCAAGGCGTGGCAGTGGGACGAGCTGCGGCGGGAGTACTACCTGCACCTGTTCGCCGTCAAGCAGCCCGACCTCAACATGGACAACCCGCTCGTGCGCGAGGAGGTCAAGAAGATCCTGCGCTTCTGGCTGGAGATCGGCGTCGACGGCTTCCGCGAGGACGTCATCACGTTTATCTCCAAAAAAGACGGCCTGCCCAACGACTACATCATGCCCGCCAGCCGCGGGATACGGCATTACAACCACGGTCCGCGCGTGCACCGTTATCTGGAGGAATTTAAAGAGGTTCTGCACGGCTACGACACGTTCACCATCGGCGAAGCGCCGCTCGTCGCGCCGAAAAAGGCGCTCGACTACATCGACGAAAAGCGCGGGCAGCTCGACACCATGATCCAATTCCAATGCATGGGCGCAGACTGCTTCCTCATCGACTACGCGGTCCTGCCCTTTTCGGCGCGGCGGCTCAAGCGCGCGTTCGATGTGTGGCAGGAGAAGCTCGACGGCAAAGCGTGGAACATGCTCTATCTCGAAAACCACGACCACCCGCGCGTCATCTCGCGCTACGGCAGCGAGAAGTACCGCGTCCAGAGCGGCAAGATGCTCGCGGCGTCGTACCTGTTCCAGAAGGGCACGCCCTTCATCTATCAGGGGCAGGAGATCGGCATGGTCAATTGGCGGCCGGAAAAGGGCTCGGACTACGAGGACGTGCAGACCCGCTGGCACTACGAGAACATGTTCGCGCATATCCTGCCCGACGGCGTGCGCCTCAAATGGTGCCACCGCGCGTCGCTCGACAGCGCCCGCACGCCGATGCAGTGGAGCGCGGAGGCAAACGCGGGCTTCACTTCCGGCACGCCGTGGTTTCACGTCAACGACAACTACCGCGAGATCAACGTCGCGGCGCAGCGGGACGATCCGGACTCGCTCCTCAGCTTCTACCGCGACGCGGTAGCGATCCGCAAAAGACTTAGGGTCATTCGCGATGGTGATTATGTCGACCACGATAAGTATTCCGGCAGCCTTTTTGTGTACTCGCGCAGCCTTGGACGCGAAAAACTGCTCGTAATCTGCTCTTTTGTTGAACGGCCGGTGCATTTTAGGGCGCCCCGCGGATTTGAATTGGCAAAAGGCGAGCTGCTGCTCAAGAATTACGGCGCGGAGCTGGCAGAAAATGGATTTATCACAAAGCCGTTTGAATGTCGAGTCTATCATTTTTCATAACAATTTCAATAGACAGAAAGATGCCGCAAGTCTCTTGACTGTGCGGCGTCTTTTTGTTATAATGTGTCGGTACAAGAAAATCTGTTCGAGGAGGTCAGACAGCCATGCCATTGAACCAGCCGCAACCCGTACAGCCCGTGCCGCACAAGAAGATTTGGTGCGTCGTCTACACGGACGCGGAAACCGAGTGCTTTGAGATCCGCACCATGCCCGAGGAGGCAAACGGCGATCCCGTGACCCTGTATCATAAGGAGTATTCCTCCGGCACCGCCATCGGCGACTTTTTAACGGCCGACCTCTCCATCTGGGACCAGCTCCGGCCGAAGATCGCGGAGGCGGTGCAGTCCATCAACGAGGGCCGCTATCTCAAAAAGAGCTTCAACACGATCTTCTACTGCACGCTCTATTGGCTGGACCAGAGCGCGTTTTTCGCGCCGTTTGCCGCCGCGCTGCAGCGCTTGCAGATCATCCACGGCGTCGGCGACCTCATCTCGCTGGACGAATGTAACGAGCAGATGGCGTACTACCGCGATCTGCAGGCGTATCTGCGCGACCTGGTCGAGCAGGTCTTCTCCGTGAGCGAGAACGAGGACACGGCGGTGCGCTATTTCACGCTCCAGCAGCAGCTTGGCGAGGATTCGTATCCTCCGTTCGCGTTCGACGCCGTGCGCTACCTGGCGATGCCCTCGGGCATCGGCGGGCTGTACGCCTACGACGAGTTCCTCGAGGAAGAGGAAAAGCGCGACTTCCTGACCGTCATCACCGAGGTGCGGGAAACCGCGGACCC
>JAFTGG010000233.1 GCA_017458025.1 Oscillospiraceae bacterium
CGCCGGCGGGCTGTCGATCACCACATAGTCATAATACGGCACCAACTGCTTGAGCGCCTCCGACAGGCGAAACGCGCGGTCGTCCTCCGTGAGCTCCATCTCCAGCGAGCCCAGCTCCCGGCTAGAGGCAATCAGATGCCCCTCCTGCACAAGCTGTACCGCCGTCAACGCGTCCATCTTCGGATCCAGCAGCAGCTCCCGCGCCGTCGGCGGGCTGTCGCTTGCCCCCATAATGTAGCTCAAGCTGCACTGTGGATCCATGTCGATCATCAACACGCGTTTGCCGCGCAATCGCAGCCCCACGCCAAAATTCATGGCCGTCGTCGTCTTCCCGACGCCGCCCTTCTGATTTGTGATCGCGATTACCTTCGCCATAGACGCTCTCCCGTTTTCTTTCGTTCTTCCGTGCGCTATTGTCCTCCAATGGCCTTTTGCTTCACATAGCTGTCGATCGTCTTCTGGAACGACGCCGCGTTTTTCTCCTTGCGAATCTGCCGCGTCTCCTCCTCCTCAATCTCGTCGAGCTTCTTGAGGCTCTCCGACGTCGCGTTCTGCCGCATCACGTTTTCCGCCGCGTAGGCGCTCGCCGCCGCAATCTTCAGCTCGTAAATCAGGTACGACACCGTCATATCGTTGATCATACTCTCCGCGTCGCCTTCGATCATGAAGTCCGCGCCCGGCTCGCTCGCCTCCTCCGGCAGCGGCTCCATCGGATAGATGCGTCGCTCGATCTGCTTGATCGAACTGATGTTGTAGTAATGGTTATATATGAGGTCTACTCCGGACCAACAGCGCTCCTTCACCGCGCGTTCCAGATACCCGCGCACCTCGCCGAAGTTCTGCTCGAACTGCTCCTGCGTCAGGAACAGGCTCGCCTCCGCGCCGCGCCGCAGCTTTTTGCCCACGACCACTTTCTCCGCGCCGTCGTCCTGCCGCAGCACGGAGGAAACCGTCGCGTTCACGCTCCCGCAGAAGCCGAAGTCCGAACCCAGGTAAATCCGCAGCGGCGGGAGGCTCTGATCCGGCAGCCTGATGCGTTTGTCGAGCCGCAGATTGCGGTTTCCCAGCACAATGCGCATCATCGACTCCAGCTCCTCCTCCATGTCGAGGAGCTTTTCCGCGCGCTTGCGCGACGCGTCCACGCGCAGCAGCGCGTGGAAGTTCATCACCTTGACGACCGCCTTGACGTTCATGCCTCTTCCCCGTCCAGCTTCGACGCCATGTCCAGCATTGTCTCCGGCGTCCGCACCGCGAACTTCTGCTGCTTGAGCATATCGAGGATCCGTACGCCGCGGCGCATCGTGCGTTTCCTGGTCTCGCCCATCTCATCCGCGTTCGCCAGCTCGAAGACCTCGCGCTGCTCCAGATACGAGAGCAGTTCGCGCCGGATCGGCGGGCCGGCGCGCTTCATCGCCGCGTCCTGCACCGCGCCGCCAAGGCGCGACACAGACAGGCCGTAGTTGATCGCCGGCTTCTGTCCCTTTTCAAAACTCTTCGCGGACAGCACGATCTGCCCGTCCGTGATCGAGATGATATTCGTCGAAATAAAGTCCGTGATGTCCCCGCCCTTCGTCTCGCAGACCGGCAAGATCGTGATCGATCCCCCGTTTTGGTGCTGGCAGCCCTGCTCCAGCATCCGCGAATGCGCGTAGAAGATGTCGGGCGGGTACGCGTCGCGCCCGGGCGTCTTGCCCATCAGCAACGCGATCTCACGGCACACGTCCGCGTGCCGCTTGAGGTCGTCAAGGATCACCAGCACGTCCTCGCCGCGGTCGAGATATGTACGCGCGATGGAGAGCGCCGCGTAGGGTGTGCCCCGCAGCACTGGCGCACAGTCGTCGTTAAACGCCGCGAGGATGATGGTATACTCCATCGCGCCCCGCCGCAGCAGCTGCCCGTAGATATCCTTGACCTCTTTCTTCGTCTTGCCGATGGCGACGTAGATACAGGTTTCGTGCTGCCCCGCCTGGTTGATGATGGTGTCGAGCGCGATCTGCGTCTTGCCCGTCTTCTTGTCCCCGATGATCAGCTGCCGCTGCCCGCGCCCGATGGGGTACATCAGGTCGATGCCTGAGATCCCCGTCAGCAGCGGGCGGTTCACCGTCGTGCGCTCCATGATCGGGATGACAGGACTCTCCACGGGGATGTCCCGCAGCTCCGCCATCCGCTTGCCCGCCAGCCGGTCATTGCCGAACATATCCACGACGTGCCCCACGGAGTCCGGCGAAAACTGTCCGCCGTACTCACGCCCCGTCGCCGTTACGCGGTCGCCGATGCGCACCTTTCCCTCGATGTGCGTCAGCGCGATGAGCACGCAATCCCGCCGGATCGCGTCCACATAGCCCTCGCTGCCGCCGTCGCCGACCTGCACACGCTCGAAGTACGAAACGTCCTCGAGCCCCGTCGCCTCCACGATATATTCGCGCACCATGCGCACCCGCCCCGTGGCGTACACGTTGTTGCCCGCCTTGATATCCGCGATCTTGCGGTCCAGGATCGCGCCGATGCCCTCGCTCATTTAACCGATCTCCCTTGTCTTGATTGCATAATCGTACAGCACATTGTCCAGCTCCACCTGAAAGCCCTCGCAGATGTCCTCGTCCACCGTCACGTCCAACCATGCCGGATACAGCTTGACGTCCTGCGGCGCGACCCGCAGCTTCGCCGGCCCCGGCTCCGCCGCCGCGCCGGCCTTGAGCGCGTCGTAGAACGCGATGCAGTCGAACCGCAGCGCAACGGCCGCGTAGTCCTCCAGCACGCCTGCAAGGCG
>JAFTGG010000234.1 GCA_017458025.1 Oscillospiraceae bacterium
CACCGATCACGGCGTCATGTACGGCGTGATCGACTTTTACCGCGCCTGCAAGGCCGAGGGCGTCAAGCCGATCATCGGCTGCGAGGTCTACGTCGCGCCGCGCACGCGCTTTTTAAAGCAGCATGAGTTCGACAGCGAGGCACGGCATCTGGTGCTGCTGTGCGAGAACGAAACGGGCTACCGCAATTTGTCCTACATGGTGTCAATGGCGCACATCGAGGGGTTCTACATCCGCCCGCGCATTGACCTTGATCTGCTGCGCGAACACCACGAGGGCCTGATTGCGCTGTCCGCGTGCCTTGCGGGCGAGATTCCGCGCCGGCTGCGGGCAGGGAATTATGATGGTGCAAAGGAATATGCCTTAACATTATCTGAAATATTTGGCCCCGACCATTTCTACCTCGAATTGCAGGATCACGGTATCCGCGACCAGGCGATCGTCAATCAGGGCATTTTGAGGCTGCACGAGGAGACGGGGCTGCCGCTGGTCGTGACCAACGACGCGCACTATCTCCGCAAGGAGGACGCCGCGGCGCACGACGTGCTGCTGTGTATCCAGACGGGCAAGACCGTCGACGACGCGAACCGCATGCGCTACGAGCCGCAGAACTTCTACCTCCGCTCCACGGAGGAAATGGCGGCGCTGTTTCCGGAGTATCCAGAGGCGGTCGAAAACACCGGCAGGATCGCGGACATGTGCAACGTCGAGTTCACGTTCGGCAAGTACCACCTGCCGGAATTTAAGCTGCCGGAGGGCTACGACAGCTTTTCGTACCTCAAAAAGCTTTGCGACGAGGGCTATGCCGAGCGCTACGGCGAGGGCAAGAGCGAGTACCGCAAGCAGTTGGAATACGAGCAGAATATGATCGAGCAGATGGGGTTCACCGACTATTTCCTCATCGTCTCCGACTTCGTGCGCTACGCCAAGAGCGTCGGCATTCCCGTCGGCCCCGGGCGCGGCAGCGCGGCGGGCAGCATGGTGTCCTACTGCCTGCACATCACGGACATCGACCCGATGCAGTACGCGCTCTATTTTGAGCGGTTCCTGAATCCCGAGCGCGTGTCGATGCCCGATATCGACATGGACTTCGGCGACACGCGCCGCGGCGAGGTGGTGGACTACGTCCGCCGCAAGTACGGCGACGACCACGTCGCGCAGATCGTGACCTTCGGCACGATGGCGGCGCGCGGCGTCATTCGCGACGTCGGGCGCGCGCTCAATATGACCTACGCCGAGTGCGACGTCATCGCGAAGCTGATCCCCAACGCGCTGCACATCACGCTGGACGACGCGCTCAAGCTCTCGCGCGAGCTGCGCGAGAAGTACGAGGGCGACGAGCGGGTCAAACGGCTCATCGACACGGCGAAAGCGCTGGAGGGCATGCCGCGCCACGCCTCCACCCACGCCGCCGGCGTCGTTATCACGAAGGACCCTGTCGTGACCTACGTCCCGCTGGCGCGGAACGACGAGACCATCGTCTGTCAGTACACGATGGTCACGCTGGAGGAGCTGGGGCTGCTCAAGATGGATTTCCTCGGGCTGCGCAACCTGACGATCCTCGACGACGCGGTCAAGATGATACGCGACAAGGAACCCGACTTTACACTTGATAATATTCCTGAGAACGACCCCGCGACCTACGAAATGCTCCAGCAGGGCAAGACGATGGGCGTGTTCCAGCTCGAATCGAGCGGCATCACGGGCGTCTGCGTGGGGCTAAAGCCGGAGAACATCGAGGATCTGACGGCGATCATCGCGCTGTACCGTCCCGGCCCGATGGACTCTATCCCGCGCTTCATTGCGTCGAAGCACGATCCGAAGCTCGTGCGCTACGCGCACCCGTCGCTCGAACCGATTTTGAGCGTCACCTACGGCTGCATCGTCTATCAGGAGCAGGTCATCGAGATTTTCCGCCGTCTCGCGGGCTACTCGCTGGGGCAGGCGGACATGGTGCGCCGCGCGATTTCCAAGAAAAAAGCGGCGCAGATCCAGAAGGAGAAGGACACCTTTATCCACGGCGATGCGGAGCGCAATATTCCCGGTTGTGTTGCAAACGGCATTCCGGAGCCGACGGCGGAGGCGATCTATCAGGACATCTTCGACTTCGCCAACTACGCGTTCAACAAGGCGCACGCCGTCAGCTACGCGGTGGTCGCGTATCAGACGGCGTACTGCAAGCGGCACTATACCAAGGAGTATATGGCGGCGCTGCTCTCGAGCGTGCTGGATTCCTCGGACAAGATCAACGAGTACTTCGCCGAGTGCAAGGACTATGGCATTGCGCTGCTGCCGCCGGACGTGAACCACTCGCAGGCGGGCTTTACGGTGGAAGAGGACGGTATCCGCTTCGGACTTGTCGCCATTAAGAACATCGGGCGCGGGCTGATCGCGCGCATGACGGCGGAACGCGAAGCAAACGGCCCGTTCACGGATTTTCAGGATTTCTGCCGCCGCATGGACGGCGTGGACATGAATAAGCGCGCGGTCGAGAACCTTATCCGCGCGGGCGCGTTCGACTCTATGGGCTGCAAGCGCTCGCAGCTTCACGCGGTCTACGAAAGGGTTATGGACGGGATCGCGAGCAGCAACCGCGCGAACCTCGACGGACAGATCGACTTCTTCGGCTTCGGCGCGGAAGCGCCTCGGCAGACGGCGCTCGCGCTGCCGGATATCCCGGAGTTCACCGGCGGCGAGCTGATGACGATGGAGAAGGAGACGACGGGGCTGTACCTCTCCGGGCACCCGATGGACGCCTACCGCGGCATGGCGCGCGCTGCGGGCGCGGCGCCGATCGGCAGGATCCGCGACGATTTCGCGCAGGAGGGCGGCCCGACGGTCTTCGCCGACGAGCAGAAGGTGACGATCGCGGGCGTCGTTACGTCGAGCAAGACCAAGACGACGAAAAAGAACACGCTGATGGCGTACGTCATGATCGAGGACGACACCGGCGCGATGGAGATGCTCTGCTTCACGCGCTGCCTTGAAAACTACGGCAGCTACTTGAAAGAGGGGCAGGTCATCACCGCCTCCGGACGCCTTTCCGTGCGCGACGAGAAAGCACCGCAGCTGATGTGCGACTTCGCGCACCCGCTCTCCGACGGGCCGGTGATCGAGCAGCCGTCGGAGGAGCCGGCACAGCAGCGCCAGACCCTTTTTGTCCGCCTGCCGTCGATGGACTGCCC
>JAFTGG010000235.1 GCA_017458025.1 Oscillospiraceae bacterium
GATCGTGCCGTATGTGGCGGCGAGCGTGGCGCGGGAGGACTCCGCGAAGGCGCAGAGCCTTGCGTTCACGATGACGACGGTCGGCTCCGTGCTCGCGAGCGTGCTCGGCGGGCGGCTGTTCGATACGGGTTCGGTGACGGCGACGCTGTGGATCGCCTGCGCCGTCTGCGCGGCGGGCAGCGCGATTGCGCTGCTCGGCGTCAAGGGATCGGGAAAAAAAGCCTGACACATTCGTGTCAGGCGTTTTTAAATCGTCGGCAAAAGCCTTTGCCGACGAAAAGGCTTCACTCCGCTCAGCGCACGATTTGTCCGTATGAGACGGACAAATCGCACGTTCGCTCCGCGTAAAGTGTTTTTTCTGACGCACATGTCGTCAGAAAAAACGGTCAAAGCTCTTTCGCGCCTGCGGGCGCGAAACTCTGCGAGGCTTTTGCCTACAGTCTGAAACGCCTGACACGAATGTGTCAGGCGTTTTCTGTTACAGCCGCGTGATGACCGGAATCACCATCGGGCTGCGCTTGGTGCTCTTGAACAGATAATTGCTTACCGCGCTCTTGATCGCGCCGCGCAGCTCGCCCATGTCGCGCCCGCGGCGGCCCTTGACGTTCATGGCGGCGTTCATCGTGACGGTTTTGAGCTCTTCGAGCAGGTCCTCGGACTCCTTGACGTAGATAAAGCCGCGCGTGACGATCTCCGGCTCGGAGAGCATCTCGCCGTTCTGCGCCGAGATGGGCAGCACGACGACCACCATGCCGTCCTCCGCGAGATGCCTGCGGTCGCGCAGCACCACGGTGCCGACGTCGCCGACGCCGCTGCCGTCCACGAGCACCTCGCCCGCCTGCACCGCGGCGGGGCTGACCTTCATCTGCCGCGCCGTGATCTCGATGCAGTCGCCGTTTTCGCAGATGGCGATGTTTTTGCGATCCATGCCCATCGACATCGCAAGGTCCTTGTGCAGCTGCAGCATGCGCTGCTCGCCGTGGACGGGAATGAAGTATTTGGGCTTCACCAGCGCGTGAATGATCTTGAGCTCCTCCTGGCAGGCGTGGCCCGAGACGTGCAGCATGTCCGCGCGGTCGTAGATGACGTCCACGCCCTTGCGGAACAGCTCGTTGATGACGCGGGAGACCGTGTTCTCGTTGCCGGGGATCGCGCTCGCCGAGATGATGACGCGGTCGCCGGGGCCGACCTCGATCTGCTTGTGCTGCGAGAACGCCATGCGGTACAGCGCGCTCATCTCCTCGCCCTGTGAGCCGGTCGTGACGATCACCTGCTTGTCGAGCGGGAGGGATTTGATTTTGTTTAAGTCGACCACCGTGTTCTTCGGCAGCTTCATGTAGCCGAGGTCGGTGGCGACCTTGGTGACGTTCTCCATGCTGCGGCCGGAGACGGCGACCTTGCGCCCGCAGGCGGCTGCCGCGTCGATGACCTGCTGGATGCGGTGGACGTTGGAGGCGAAGGTCGTGACGATGATGCGCTGCTTGCAGCCGGCAAACAGCCGGTCGAAGGTCTTGCCGACCATGCGCTCGCTCATCGTGTAGCCGGGACGCTCGACGTTGGTCGAGTCCGCGCACATCGCCAGCACACCCTCCTTGCCGAGCTGGCCGAAGCGCGCGAGGTCGATGACCTCGCCGTCGATGGGCGTGGAGTCGATCTTGAAGTCGCCCGTGTGGACGACGGCGCCGAGCCCCGTGTGGATAGCGAACGCCACGCTGTCCGCGATGGAATGGTTGACGTGGATAAACTCCACGCTGAATTTGCCCGCCTTGACGGTCATGCCGCGCTCGACGGTGACGATCTTCGTCGACTTCGCGAGGCCGTGCTCCTCAAGCTTCAGGCGAATGAGCCCCGCGGTGAGGCGGGTGCAGTAGATGGGCATGTTGACCTGCTTGAGCACATAGGGGATCGCGCCGATGTGGTCCTCATGCCCGTGGGTGATGAATAGGCCGCGAATGCGGTTCTTGTGCTTGACGAGGTAGCTGACGTCGGGAATGACGCAGTCCACGCCGTACATGTCTTCGTCGGGGAAGGCCATGCCGCAGTCGACGACGATGATCTCGCCGCCGTACTCGTACACGGTCATGTTCTTGCCGATTTCGTCGAGCCCCCCGAGGGGAATGATCTTCAATTGTTCAGCCAATGGTTTTTACACTCCTGTTTTCTCATAAGATGATAAATAAAGTCCGAACGGCCGACAAGACAAAGAAACACAACGAAACAGAGACGTCCGTGCGTCGTGCTTCGCCCTGATTCGCGAAAGCAATGCGCACCGGCAGCGTCTTATCGTGCTGTTAATGGACTTGTTTTATATGTACCGCGCGGCGTCACACCCGCGCGGCAGATATCACTGACAATACAGTATATCACGGTTGTCAAGGGTTGTATACGGATTTTTAAAAAATTTTTTGTTGTGCCCTGAAACGGTAGTATGCTATAATAACTTATCTATCGCCTGAAATCGTTCCTGCAAAGGAGTCTGATACCATTGGCCAAGAAAAAGATCACCAAGCTGACCGAGCCGAGCATGCGGCTTTACTTCATCGTCGCGGTGCTGTTCGCGCTTGCGACGTTCTGCACGCCCATTCCGCGCGTGGCGCTCGCCGTCGTGGAATCGCTGATCGTCGTCGGGCTGTATTTCTACTTCCGCTCCACGGCGAAAAAGCGCCGCGACGCGATCCAGCGCTACATCGACGACGTGACCGACGATATGACCACCGCGGACAAGGCGTCGATGCTCTCCGCGCCCATCGCGATGATGGTCTTCCGCCCCGACACGCGGGAGATCCTCTGGAGCAACGACAGCTTCCGCGAGTTCACCGGCATGCAGGAGAACGTCTTTGAAAACCGCGTGGAGAGCTCGCTGCCGTCGTTCGACTACCGCTGGCTGCTCGAAGGCAAGAGCGAAGCGCCGGAGCCGGTCGTCGTGGGCGAGCGCCATTTTCGGGTCTACGGTACGCTCAGCCACCCGAGCGGGACGCGGCGCAGCACGCTGCTCGCCACGACCTATTGGCTTGACGTGACCGAGGCGGACGCGCTGCGCGAGGCGAGCAAGAACAACAAGCCCATCGTCGGCGTCATCATGCTCGACAACTACGACGAGCTGATGAAGGCGGGCACGGAGGCGTCCCGCGCGACGATCCTTGCGCGCGTCAATGAAAAGCTCAACGCGTGGTTCGAGGGGACGGACGCCCTGTTCGCCCGCCTCGACCGCAACCGCTACCTGTTTGTCATCTCGCAGGAGAAGTACGACGCGCTGGCGCAGGCGAAGTTTGCCGTGCTTGACTCCGTGCGCGAGGTCGTGACCGAGGACGGCGTCGCCGCGACGCTCTCCATCGGCGTCGGCAAGGACGCGGAGGACTTCGGCACGCTCTACCAGTACGCGTCGCTGTCGATCGAGATGGCGCTCTCGCGCGGCGGCGACCAGGTCGTCGTGCGCGGCAGTCTGGACTTTGAATTTTACGGCGGCAAGACCCAGGCGTCGGAAAAGCGCACCAAGGTCAAGTCCCGCGTCATGGCGAACGCGCTCGGCGAGCTCATCTCCGACGCGTCGCAGGTGTTCGTCATGGGACACAAGCACGCGGATATGGACGCCGTGGGCGCCGCGGCGGGCGTCGCCTGCATCGCGCGCAAGCGCGGCAAAAAGGCGCACATCGTCATTGATATGGAGGACAACGCCTCGCAGGCGGTGCTCGCGCGCTTGCGGGAGCTGCCGGAGTACAAGGACACGTTCATCAGCGGCAACGACGCGTTTATCATGGCGCGTTCGGGCGCGCTGCTGGTCGTGGTGGATACCAACCGGCCCGATTTCGTTGAGTCGGAGCCGCTGCTCGACGCGTGCAACCGCGTGGCGGTCATCGACCATCACCGCCGCGCCGCGAGCTACATCGAAAACGCCGCGCTCAATTTCCACGAGCCTTACGCGTCCAGCGCGTCGGAGCTGGTGACGGAGCTGCTGCAATACCTCGTCGACCCGGGCGATATCCTGCGCGCGGAGGCGGAGGCGCTGCTCGCGGGCATGGTGCTCGACACGAAGAATTTCACGCGCCGCACCGGCGGGCGCACCTTTGACGCGGCGGCGTATCTGCGCCGCGCGGGCGCGGACACGGCGGACGTGCAGCGCCTGTTCCAGGGCGATCTGGACGAGATGGTTGAGCGCTACAACATCATTCGCCACGCGGAGATGTATCGCGACGACATCGCCATCGCGGCGGTGGAGGAGGAGATCGACCGCGTGACCGCCGCGAAGGCCACGGACGAGCTGCTGACGCTTCAGGGCGTGCGCGCGTCGTTTGTGCTCTTTAAGCGCGGCACGGGCGTCAACCTGTCGGCGCGCTCGCTCGGCGAGATCAACGTGCAGATCGTGATGGAGAAGCTCGGCGGCGGCGGCAACTCGACCACCGCGGGCGCGCAGGTGCCCGACGGCACGGTGGACGCCGTACGCGAGCAACTGATGAACGCGATCGACGAATACTTAGAGGAATAGTGAAAAAGAATGAAATTCATTCGCGCCTGCGGACGCGAATTTAAAGGAGACTATCGCGATGAAAGTTATCTTACAGCAGGACGTCAAGGGCAAGGGCAAGCGCGGCGAGATGATCGAGGCCGCCGAGGGCTACGCGCGCAACTATTTACTGCCGCGCAAGCTGGCGATCCCCGCGACGCCCGACGCCATCAACACCATGAAGCTGCAGGACGCCGCCCGCCGCAAGGCGGAGGCCGAGAACCGCGCCGCCGCCGTCGAGACGGCGGACAAGCTGCGCGGCAAGACCGTCAAGGTCGCGGCCAAGGGCGGCGCCGGCGGCAAGCTGTTCGGCGCCGTCACGGGCAAGGAGGTCTCGGAGGCGCTGGAAGCGCAGCTCGGCGTCGGCGTCACGAAGCAGCAGCTCGTGCTCGACCCGATCAAGACCTTCGGCGTGCACACCGTCCGCGCGAAGCTCGGCTACGAGGTGAGCGTGGAATTTTCGGTCGAGGTCACAGAAGAAGCGTAAGCGCAAGGAGGCATATCCATGCCCATCATGGACGACGAACTGTTATACCGCCAGATGCCGCACAGCCTTGAGGCCGAACAGGCGGTGCTGGGCTCGATGCTCATCGACGCGAACTGTATTCGGGACGTGATGGAAAAGCTGCGCCCCGAGGATTTTTACCTGCGCCAGAACCGCGAGGTGTTTGAAACGATCCAGTCGATGGTCCTCTACGGCAGGCCCATC
>JAFTGG010000236.1 GCA_017458025.1 Oscillospiraceae bacterium
ACAAGGTACTCGCTCGCTTTTGGTCTTGCCTTGCGGCTCACCCGCGGAACAGTCGCTACTATACGCGCCTTTTCCGGTTTTGTCAACACCTTTTTTGACATTTTTTTCGGTTTGTGCAAAAGCGCAAAAGAGCAGGAGCGAAACAGCGCCCGCTCCTGCAAAAAAGTACAATTGACTTTGTCTATTTAGCCAAGGCAAATGCCGCAAAGCTGGCACAGCAGGGCAAGCAGATCGCTGCAGGAAAACATCGGACAGCCTCCTTTGATAAGATTGCGTCTTGATCAAGGACATGCTTAGCCTAGCATATCGCTCGGTATTTTGCAAATGCAATGTCTGGTAATCCAATCAATCGGAAGAGGTTTTTCAAAATTCTTGTCAATACTTTGGGGGAGTGGTATACTTCTTTTATCATTGAGGGACAAGGGGCGTTTTTATGACTGCTCTCCACACGCTGCAGGAATACGTCGACGCGCTGCGCGGCGCGGGGCTGCTCGTCGAATCCACCGTGAGCGGCGCATTGGCACGGAAAACCATCGACTGCTTCAGCTACGACAACCGCGCGCTGCGCGGCACGGCGCTGTTCCTGTGCAAGGGCGCGCACTTCAAGGAAGAATATCTGCGCGACGCGCTCGCGCACGGCGCCGCCGCCTATGTCGCCGACCACGCGTATGACGTGGACGCGCCGCGGCTGATCGTCGGCGATATCCGCCGCGCGCTGGTCGTGCTGGGCCGGCTTTATTATAATAATGTAACGGACAAGCTCGTGACCGTCGGCGTCACCGGCACCAAGGGCAAGAGCACGACGGCGTACTATATGCGCTATATCCTCAACGACTGGCTGAGCGGCCAAGGCAAGCCCGACTGCGCACTGATCTCGTCCATCGACACCTATGACGGCGTCGTCAGCGAGGAGTCGCACATCACGACGCCGGAGGTGCTGGAGCTGTACCGGCACTTCCAGAACGCCTATGACAGCGGCATCACGCACCTCGTCATGGAGGCGTCGAGCCAGGCGTTCAAGGTCGGGCGCGTGCGCGGCATGACCTTCGACGTGGGCGCGTTCCTCAACATCGGCGAAGACCATATCAGCCCCATCGAGCACCCCGATTTCGAGGACTATTTCGCGTCGAAGCTCAAAATTTTCGATCAGTGCCGCGTCGGCTGCGTCAACACTGACGCCGAGCACATGGCGCGAGCCGTCGAATACGCGAAGGGGCGCTGCGAGCTGATTACGTTCGGCTCGCATGAGAGCGACACGGTGTACTGCGAAAAGGTTGAGAAAAAAGCGGACGGACTGTACTTCGCCGTGCGCTCGCCGAAGTACAGCGGCGAGTTCTCGATCACGATGCCCGGGCTGTTCAACGTGTCGAACGCGCTCGCGGCGATCGCGATGTCGACGGCGCTGGATATTCCCGAGGAGAGCGTCCGGCGCGGCCTGCGCGTCGCGCGGGCGAGCGGGCGCATGCAGGTCTACGAGAGCCGCGACAAGAACGTGACCGTCATCGTCGACTACGCGCACAACCGCATGAGCTTCGACGCGCTCTATCGCTCGACGCGCGCGGAGTACCCCGGCAAGTCCATGATCTCGATCTTCGGCTGCCCCGGCTCCCACGCCTTGCAGCGGCGTAAGGACCTCGGCGAGCTGAGCGGGCAGAACTGCGATTTCGTGTATATCACCGAGGAGGACAGCGGCGAGGAGCCGTTCGCGCAGATCGCCGCCGATATTGAAAAGCACGTCGCCGCGCCGCATCTGGTGTTGGAGGACCGCGACGAGTGTATCCGCCGCGCAATCTGCGAGGGCGGCAAGCCGCGCGTCATCCTGCTCACCGGCAAGGGCGAAGAGGAGTATATGAAGCGCGGCAACGCGTTCGTGCCGTACCCCTCCGATGTGGAAATGACGCTCAGGCATCTCAAAACCTACGACGAAGCGCACAAGTGAGGCGTGACATGGCAAAAAAGGATTTTCTCCCCATCATTCTCGGCAGCGACGAGAACGCCTACGGCACGGCGCGGCTGTTTTGCGAGGCGTACGGCGTGCGGCCGCTGGTGCTGTGCACCATTCCGCTCTCGCCGACGAAGAACAGCAAGCTGTTCGACCTACGGGTCATCGAAAATTTCGAGCGCGAGGACGTGTTCCCCGACGCGCTGCTCCAGACGCTGCGCAAGAACGCGGACGCGTACGCCAAGCAGCTCGTCATTCCCTGCTCCGACTACTACGCCGGACTGCTGTGCAGGCACTACGGCCATTTCGAGGGGCTGATCGCGAACCGCTTCAACAGCGCGGAGCTGCTCGATGCCTTTGACACGAAGGATAAGTTCTACGCGCTCTGCGAGGCGCACGGCATGGACTATCCCAAGACCGCCGTCGCCGCGCCGGACGAGCGCGAAAGCGTGCTGGAGCGGCTGCCGTTCGCGTTCCCCATCGTCGTCAAGCCCGAGAACAGCAACGCGACCGACTACCTGCGCTGTCACTTTGAGGGGCAAAAAAAGGTGTTCTTCTTCGACACGCGGGAGGAATATCTCGCGATGATCGCGAATATGAACAAGTCCGGCTACGCGGGCAAGCTCATTTTGCAGGAGTTCGTCCCCGGCGGCGACGGCGCGATGCGCGTGCTCAACGCCTATTCCGACGCCGGCGGCATGGTACGCGCGATGTGCCTCGGCCAGCCGGTGCTGGAATATTACGACCCGAAATCCGTCGGCAACTATGCCGCCGTAATTTCCCGCGGCGACCGCGCGCTGTACGAGAAGATGCGCTCATTTCTGGAGGAGATCGGCTACGTCGGCTTCGCCAACATCGACATGAAATTTGACCGCCGCACGGGACGCTATCTGCTCTTCGAGATCAACCCGCGTCCCGGCCGCAGCAGCTACTTCGTGCGCAGCGCGGGCGTCAACATGATGCGGCTTTTTGCCGACGACGTGGTCTACGGCAAGCGCGGCGACTGCATTTACAACGAGAACGTCGCGCTGTGGTCGAACGTGCCGCGCGGCATCTTGAACCGCTACGTCACCGATCCCGCGCTGAAGGCGGAGCTGAAAGGGCTCAAGATGGACCGCACGCTGAGGAACCCGAACGACTTCAATTTAAAGCGCCTGTACCGCATCGCGCGCGTCGACCACGCGCAGTACAAGCTGTTCCGGCAATATTATTTCGACAAGGAAGCCGAAAGCAACCGATGATTGCGTGATCGTTGGTGGACGCAACCGGCGCGGCATGGTATGCTCGCACCATGAAAGGAGGGCTTTTCCATGAGATTCACAATTACTGTCGCCCTTATTCTGATCCTGTACCTCGCGATCACCGCCGCAGCCGTCTATGTGCTGGTCCTCGTCATCAAGGCGCTGCGCAAGTACATCCACAGCGCGCCCGCGCGGGAGGAAACGAAAGCGATCCGTTCTTCGCTGAGCGAAGCGCTGCGCGAGCAGCGCACCCGCTGCGGCATGACGCAGGAGTTTGTCGCGGAAGCGCTCGGCGTCAGCCGTCAGGCGGTCAGCAAGTGGGAGAACGGCACGTCCGACCCGTCCACCGCGAACCTGATCGCGCTCTCAAAGCTGTACGGCGTGTCGCCCGAGGAGCTTCTCAAAGCTGCGACAGACGACGAAAAGCAATAAAAATATTGCGGCTGCCTCTTATGGGCAGTCGCAATATTTTTATCCGGTAATAGTATCACACCAGGATCGGCTGAAGCTGCCGCCCTTCCAGCGCCGCCTCCGCCGCCGCTTCGATCTGCGCGAAGTCCGCGACCAGCGAGTTCGGCTTCGAGAGCGCGTTGTCCTGCCCAAACGGCACAAAGTAGTAGTGCTTGCGGTTCAGAAGCGCCGCAATGTTCGGCGCGCTCGCCGCGAGGCCGTCGTTTGTCGCAAGCGCGACGACGACCGGCTTTCCGTTGCGAAGATGCGACTTCGCGGCCATCGGCACGACGCTGTCGGTAACTCCCGCCGCAAGCTTGGCGAGCGTGTTGCCTGTGCACGGCGCGATGATGAGCGCGTCCATCGCGTTCGACGGCCCCAAAGGCTCCGCTTCGACGATGGTGCGTACCGCGCGGCGTCCCGCAAGGCTCTCAACCCGCTCCGCGAGGTGCTCCGCCGTACCGAAGCGCGTGTCGTACCGCGCCGCTTTTTCCGACAGAATGGGGATCAGCTCGTGCTTTTCGGCAAGCTCCTCATAGATCTTCATGATCTCCCCGTGATTACAAAACGATCCGCAGATCGCGAACCCCAGCTTCATGCTTTCTCGTCCTCCCAAATTCGATACAGCGTTTCCCGAATGGCGCGCGCCGCCGTTTCGGGCGCGGCCTTGCCCGGCAGGCCGGCCGCCTTGACATAGTCGAGTTTCCGCGCCTTTGCCGCCTCCGCGTCAATGCCGGGCTGCGAGGCAAGCTCGACGAGCACGCAGTCGCTCCGCAGCTCCGCGAGCAGCGCGTCATTCAGCACCATGCCCGGCACGGTGTTGAAGACCGCGCGAAAACCTCCGAGCTTTCCCGCGAGGCGCTCCGTGTGCAGCGCGCGGTAGCCGAACGCGTCGATCCACGCGAAATCGTCAAACCGCCGCGCGCTGACGCTGACCTTTGCGCCCAGCGCCGCGAGGTCGTGCGCGAGCAGCTTGCCGATGCGCCCGAAGCCGACGACAAGGCACGGCGCGCCGTGCAGCGTCACCTCCAGATGCTCCATCGCCGCAGCGATCGCGCCCTCCGCCGTCGGCACGGCGTTTTGCACCGTCAGCGCTTCGTCCGTGAAGTAGTCGGTCACGCGCAGCCCCATCGCCTCCGCGCGGCTGCGGTCGTCCGGCGGCACCGCGCCGGCATAGACGCGCTGCCGCGGGCTCAGGCGCGGCCAAAGCTCGCCGAGCGGGAGCTTTGTGCCGGTCAATTTCCCGTCGCGCTGCAGCGGAACCGGCAGCACGATGCGCTCCGCCGCCATTGCCTCGCTGGGCGTTCCCTCGTTCGGCGCGCCGTCGAGACACCACGACTTCACCGCATATCCATCATCCGCGAGCAACCGCGCGAGATACGCCATGCGCGCGTCCCCGCCGAGAAATCCGATCGTTTCGATATCGCATCACCTCTCTCCCCATCTTACGGCGCGGGTATGTACGAGGTGATTGCGAAAGCCGGGGAAACGTGTTACAATGAAAAAAATCCTCCAAAGGAGGCGCCTTATGCCCCGCTATCCGTATCTGCTCTTTGACGCCGACAATACGCTCTTTGACTTCGACCGTGCCGACCACTACGCCTTTGCCGCGGCGTGCGAGGTCAGCGGGCTCGAATACTCCGAGGAGCTGCTGCGCCGCTATTGGGTGCACAACGACGCGTGCTGGACAATGTTCGACCGCGGCGAGGCGACGAAGGACTTTATCTGCGTCGAGCGGTTTCGCCGCTTCTTCGCGGAGCTGGGCGTCGACGCCGACCCTGCCGCGGCGAACCGCGCGCACCTCGAAACGCTCTCGACCTGCGCGTTCCCGACGCCGTATTCCGTCGAGGTCTGCGAAACGCTCTCGAAAACGCGTCGGCTGTTCCTCATCACGAACGCGGTCGCGTCGGTACAGCGCGGGCGGCTCGCGCGGGCGGAGATCAAGCCGTATCTCGAAGCGGCGTTCATCTCCGAGGAGGCGGGCGCGCAAAAGCCGACGAAGGCGTATTTTGACTATGTTTTCGCCCGCATCGACGGCATTACGAAGGACAACTGCCTCGTCATCGGCGACTCGCTCACAAGCGACATTCAGGGCGCGAACAACTACGGCCTCGCGTGCTGCTGGTACAATCCCAAGCGCGCGGCAAATCCCAACGGGCTGCGCGTCGACTACGAGATCACGGACCTGCGGGAGTTGTACGATATTGTGTAAAAAAGGAGCTTGAGCGGCCGCTCAAGCTCCTTTTTCATTATGTTTTCATGCTCTACACCATGTTATGCCGCTTATAAAAAGCATTTAGTTGTTTGAAGCATGGTACCCATTCATTCAAAAAAATTCTTCCATTCGTCTTATACCCCCGTTTTCGTTTTCAATATATTCAGATATTCCTTGACGTCCCGCAGGATAAACGACGGCTTCACGTCACTTGTCTCCACGTCCTCGCGCTTCGTCTCGCCGGAGAGCACCAGCACCGTGTCCACGCCCGCATTCACGCCGCAGGCAATGTCGGTGTAGAGCCGGTCGCCGATGACCACCGTTTCCTCCGGCGCCGCGCCCGCCGAGCGCATCGCGAGATACGCCATGTCCGGCTTCGGCTTGCCAATGACGTAGGGCCGCCGCCCCGTCGCGCGAAACAGCATCTCGCACATGCTGCCGCAGTCAGGAACATAGCCGTACCATGTCGGGCAGACCCAATCGGGGTTCGTCGCGATGTACTCGACGCCGCGCCCGAGCAGAATACACGCGTCCTCAAGCTTTTGGAACGTCAGCTCCGTATCGAAGCCCATCAGCAGCGCGTCCACCGCCGCGTCGCGATCAATCGTCAGGCGGAAGCCCGCCTCGCGTAGCTGCTCCTTGAACGATTCCGTGCCGCAGACGTAATACAGCTTGTCCTGCCCGCCGTGCTCGCGCAGATAGAGGATCGTCGCGTCTACGGAGGTGAGGAAGTCGCTCCGCGCCGCCTCCACGCCGAGGCGGCGCAGCTTTTCGACGTAGGCGTCGCCGCTTTTGGACGAGTTATTCGTCAGGAACAGATACCGCCCGCCGCGCTCGCGAATACAGCGCAGAAACTCCGCCGCACCGTCGAACAGGGTTTCGTCGAGGTACAGCGTCCCGTCCAGGTCAAGCAGAAACAGCTTTTTTTGTTTGAGTCGTTCGATATTCCGCATCAAATCTCCTCGTCGATCTCACGCGTGGCGTAGGCGTTGAGCGACCAATCCGCCCGCGCGCCCGCCATGTACTCGTAGTAGCCTTGCGCGCCGATCATCGCGCCGTTGTCGCCGCAGAGCCCGAGCGGCGGCAGATACAGCTTGCAGCCCGCTTTGTCGCAGGCTTTTTGCAGGTCGGCGCGGAGAAACGAATTTGCCGCGACGCCGCCGGCGGCGACGACGATCTTGCGTCCGCACAGCTCCGCCGCGCGGATCGTGCGCGGCACGAGCTCGTCGGACACCGCCTGCGTAAAATCCCGCGCAAGCGCCGCGCGGTCAAGCGGTTTTCCCGTCTGCTCCGCGTTGTGCGCGAGGTTGACGACCGCCGTTTTGAGGCCGGAAAAGCTCATGTCCAGCTCGTGCCCCTCGATCTTCGCGCGCGGCAGCTCGTAGACGCCGCCGTCGCTGCCGTGCGCCAAGTCGTCCATCGGCTTGCCGCCGGGGTACGGCAGGCCCAATACGCGCGCCGCCTTGTCGAAGCACTCGCCCGCCGCGTCGTCCCGCGTCGCGCCGACGAGAGTGAAATCCGTGTACCCCGCCACGTCGACGAGCAGCGTGTTGCCGCCGGACATGCACAGCGCGAGGAACGGCGGCTCCAGCTCCGGAAACGCGAGGTAGTTCGCCGCGATATGTCCGCGGATATGGTGCACCGGAATGAGCGGCACGCGCAGCGCGTAGGCGACGGACTTGGCGAAGTTGAGTCCCACGAGCACCGCGCCGATAAGGCCGGGCGCGTAGGTCGCGGCGACCGCGTCGACGTCCGTTTTCGTCACGCCCGCGTCGGCGAGCGCCTTGTCGCAAAGCGCCGCGATCGCCTCCACGTGCTTGCGCGACGCGATCTCCGGCACGACGCCGCCGTAGACGGCGTGCATATCTGCCTGCGACGCGACAGCGTCGGAAAGTATCGTTCTGCCGTCCTCGACGACCGCGACCGCGGTCTCGTCGCAGGACGATTCAAAGGCCAATATCTTCATGTGTTCTCTTGCCCCAACCACGGAATTTTCTCGGACGCGCCCATCGACGCGTCCCACGGGATCCGCATGTATTTTTGATACAGCAGCTTCGGGATCGAGCTGCGGTAGCACGCCTCATGCGCGGCGGCCATCTCCCCGTCGCTCACGTCCCCGTCCGCCCAATACAGCGTGTGGTACGGCACGCCGAAGATACAGGTGTCGTAACCCGCCTGTTTCGCGCCGTTGCGCTTGTAAAAGCCGAGCCGCCGCTCCGCCATAGCGGGGTCCTCCGCGTAGGCGGGTATCTCCGACTCGCCGAACAGTACGCTGCCGCGCTCCGCCTCGACCAGCTTTTGAATGAGCAGCGAGCCGAGGCCGTCGTTGCGCCGCGAAGGCGTCACGCAGAGATAGTCGAACAGCGCGAAGCCCTCCGCATATGTCCACACAAACGCCTCGCCCACGATCTCGCCGCCGTCGAACAGACACCACGGGCGATACTCGCCGCGCTTCATCTCCGCCTTCATCTCGCGCAGCGGCTTGAGCTCCGCCGGCGGGAACGACGGCTTCAAGTCGCGCTCATAAATTTCCGTCAGCTGCGCCTCCGTCGGCAGCTTCATCTCCATCATCGGTACCGTCTCCAAATTCTCTCGTCATGATGATCGCGTCCTCTTTGGGATGCTCGTAGTAGTTCGCGCGCCGTCCGACGCCGCGGAAGCCGCGGCTGCCGTAGAGCGCGATGGCGCCGTAGTTTGACGCGCGGACTTCGAGCGTCAAAAACGCGAGACGGTTGCCCTCCGCGAAGCTCACAAACACGTCGAGCAACGCGCCCGCGACGCCGCCGCGGCGCGACTCCGGCCGCACGGCGACATTGGTGATATACCCCTCGTCCGCGACGACAAGCAGCCCCGCGTAGCCCACAACGCTGCCGTCCTCGGTATCCAGCGCGACGAGGTACGCCGACATCGCGTTGTCCAGCTCCTCGGCAAGCATGTTGCGCGACCACGGGTCGGCAAAGCAGACGCGTTCGAGCGCCGCGACCTCGTCGAGGTGCTCATACGCCATCGGCACGATGCGCACTTGCTTTTTCAGGTGTTCCATCGTTCATCCTCCCCACGCACGCAGCTCTCGCGCTTCGGATCGACGACAACGCTGCCCACGCGCCCTGCATACAGCGCCCAGAACGCGTACGAGTCCTGACAACGCCCGCATATAGAGCAACAGCCGCCCCAGCTCCCACTCCCGCCAGAATTGCTTGAATTTCTCTTTTTTCATCCCTTGGCCTCTAACCAATTCTTCCCCCAATGCGCCTCGGCGGTCAGCGGGACGGAGAGCGTCATCACGCGTTCCATCTCGTCCTCAAGCAGCTTTGCCGTTCGCTCCGCCTCGGCTTCGGGGCACTCGACGATCAGCTCGTCGTGCACCTGTAAAATGAGCTTGCCTTGCAGCCCCTCCTCGCGCAGCCGCTCGTCCACGCGCACCATCGCGAGCTTGATGATGTCCGCCGCCGTGCCCTGAATGGGCATGTTGAGCGCGACGCGCTCGCCGAAGGAGCGGGTCTGGAAGTTGCTCGCCGCCAGCTCCGGCAGCGCGCGGCGGCGATGCATCAGCGTCTCGACGTAGCCCGCCGCCTTCGCCTGCTCGACCACGTTCGTCATATAGTTCCGCACGCCGGAAAACCGCGCGAGATAGTTCTCGATATACGCCTTCGCCTCCGCGACGCTCACGCCGATGTCCTGCGCGAGCGAGAACGCGGAGATGCCGTACACAATGCCGAAGTTGACCGCCTTGGCGTGCGAGCGGAGCTCCTTTGTCACCTGCTCGACGGGCACGCCGAACGCCTGCGACGCGGTGACGGTGTGAATGTCCTCACCGCTTCGGAACGCGTCCTGCATGGTCTTATCGTCCGCAATGTGGGCAAGCAGCCGCAGCTCGATCTGCGAGTAGTCCGCGTCCACGAGCACGCAGCCCTCCGCCGGCACGAACATGCGGCGGAACTCGCTGCCGAGCTCCGTGCGCGTCGGAATGTTCTGCAGGTTCGGCTCCGTGGACGAGAGCCGCCCCGTCGCCGTGACCGTCATCTGGAAGCTCGTATGGATACGCCCGTCCGGCGCGATGACCTTCAAAAGCCCGTCGCAGTAGGTTGATTTGAACTTCGCGTACTGCCGGTACTCCAGCACATCGGCGACGATGGGGTGCTCCCAGCGCAGCTTTTCGAGCACGTCCGCGTTGGTCGACCAGCCGGTTTTCGTCTTCTTGCCGTGGGGCAGCTCCAGCTTCTCAAACAGCACCGTGCCGAGCTGCTTGGGCGAGTTGATGTTGAACGCCTCGCCCGAGCGCTCATAGATGCGCCGCTCCAGCTCCTTGACGCGTGATTCCATGACTTCGCCGAAGTCGGCGAGCGCCTTGCGGTCGACGAGCACGCCCGCGCGCTCCATCTTCGCCAGCACCGCGCAGAGCGGCAGCTCGACGCTGTAGTAAAGCTCATGCAATTGCCGCTCCTCGATCGCGGGAGCCAGCGCTTCGTACAACGCGCCCACCGCGGCGGTGTAGCTGTGAAACGCCGCCTCCGCCGTCGCTGTGTCGCCAAGCATCGAGAACGCGTCGCCGTCAAGGTGAACGGCTTTCGGCAGCTCGTGGTGAAAATAGGACACAAACAGCCTGTCGATCTCGTAGCTGCCCGCCGTCGCGTCGACGAGGTAGGCCGCAAGAGCGGTATCGAACACGAAGCCGAGGGCGGGCAGTCCGTTTTCGAGCAGCGCGCGCATGAGGTCCTTCACGTTGTGCGAAACCTTCCTGATATCCGCGCCGAACAGCGCGCGCAGCAGCGCGTTCCAATCGCCGTCGTATTTGGTGAAAAACAGCTCGCTGGAGAGCGCCGTCGACGCGCTCGTCTGACAGTCGACGATGATGCCGGAGAGGTCGGGCAGCGCAAGCAGCGTCACATGCTCCGCCTCGCGCCAGATCGTCAGCAGCCCCTCCGCCTGTTTTTCATTCGTCACCGCCTCCGCCGTGACCGTGAAGTCGATCTCCTTTGCTTCCTCCGCAACCGGCAGATTCGCCGGCGGCGTCAGCTTATACGCCTCAATCAGCTTATTAAATTCGAGCTTCAAAAACAGCGGGTACAGCGCGTCGGACGGAGCCTTGCGCAGATTCGCCTGCGGGTCGAACTCCAGCGGCGCGTCGGTCAAAATCGTCGCAAGGCGGTACGACTGCCGCGCGCTCGCCTCGCCCTCGGCCAGCTTGCGGATCGCGGCGGGCTTCGCCTCGACGTCGGGCAGCTTGTCATAGATCGCGTCGACGCTCTCATACTTTTGAATCAGCTCCATCGCCGTCTTTTCGCCGACGCCCGGCACGCCGGGGTAATTGTCGCTGCTGTCGCCCATCAGGGCTTTGAGATCAATGATATGGATCGGATCAAAACCGTATTCCTCGCGGAACGTTTCCGGCGTCATATCCTTGGTCGTCGTCTGCCCCATGCGGGTCGAGACCAGCTTGACCGTCGTATGGCCGGTGATGAGCTGCAGACTGTCCTTGTCGCCCGTGACGATCACGCAATCCCATGCCGCCGCCTCGCATTTGCGCGAGATCGTGCCGATGAGGTCGTCCGCCTCGTAGCCCGCGAGCTCATAGCGCGGGACGTTCATCGCGTCGAGCACGTCCTTCATCACCGGCAGCTGCATCGCCAGCTCCTCCGGCATGCCCTTGCGCTGCGCCTTATACGCCGGAAATTCGAGATGCCGGAACGTCGGCTCGCGCCGGTCAAAGGCGACGCAGAGCGCGTCGGGCTTCTCCTCGTCCGTCAGGCGCTTCATCGTCGACAAAAAGCCGTAGACGGCGTGCGTGTAGAGCCCCTCGCGCGTCGTCAGCGGGCGGATCCCATAAAAAGCGCGGTTCAAAATTGAGTTACCGTCGATCACCATCAGCTTCATCAGCGTTCTCTCCTTACGATCCCATTGCTTCGCCGGCCGCGGCAAACGCCTCGGCGGCGGTTTCATACACGGCTTCGCCGTCCCGGAGCAGTACCACGCCCTCCACGCCGCTGAGCGACATGAGCGAGCGCGCGAGCGATTCGAGCGACAGCTCTCGCAGCGCCGGGTCCTCCGGCAGCGCCGCCGCGGCGTTCAGATTCGCATAGCAGACGCCCTCGTCGGTGCGGCTTGAGACGATCTCCACATCCGCGCCGAGCAGCGGCCGCAGCGTATCGTCGCCCTCCGGACCGCGCACCAGCGCGTCGAGCACGGCGCTCACGCGGGTCTGGCCCTCGTAGAGCATCAGCGTCTGCTGCTGCTCGCGCAGCTCGCCGGTCTCCGCGTCGAGGAACCAGAGCGAGACGTTGATGGGGCGCAGCGCGTCCTCGCCGTCGGAGAGCAGCGCGTCCGCCGCGGTAAGAAGCTGCGTCTGCCGGTATGGCAGCTCGCGCCCGTTGGCCGTGATGCGCACGGCGTAGATGCCGGTGATCTGCGTCAGCGTCAACGTGACGCAGCAGTCCGCGATCGAGAGGTCCACGCCCGAGAGCCGCGCGTATTGCTCCGAGAGGTCGACCGTCGCGCGGCCGCCGGCGATGACGAGCTTCTGCAGCTCCGTCCCGCTCGGGAACGGCGAGCGCAGGTCCGCGTTCAGAGACGGGGAAAACAGCTCCGTCACCAACATCGTCGCCAGAGCGGTCGTGTCCATCGAGGCGCTGCCCGGAATGTAAAACGTATCGGCGCGGATCGCGTCGCCGCCGTCGGGCGTATCCAGCCGCGCGGCGTAGTAGAGCTCGTAGGCGTCTCCGGACGGCGCTTCCGCCGGCGCGGCGCAGGCCGCGAGCAGCGCCAGCGCCAAGAGCGGCAAAAGAATACGCTTCACGCTGTCCCGCCTCCTTCCGTATACACGCGCGGGAGCCGCACCGTGAACACGCTGCCGCCGC
>JAFTGG010000237.1 GCA_017458025.1 Oscillospiraceae bacterium
AAATGAATATCAGTATAAGGCAATACCGCACAATTCTGGTGCGCAGCCAGAATTGTGCGGTATTGCCTTATAACTGAAAGCTCAGTACGTCACATTCACATGAGCGGCGCGATGATCTTCTTGAGGCTGCCCATCAGCTTGTACGACAGCGTCTCGTTTTTGATCGACTCGTCCGTCACCTCCCGGCACTTCGACAGCGTCTCCGCAAAATCCGCCTCGATATCGACGATGCAGGGCGTCCGGTATAGATACGTCGCGCATTCAAAATGATGGTACAGGCTGCGGTAATCCAGATTGATCGTGCCGACCACCGCGCGGCAGGCGTCGCTGACGAACACCTTCGCGTGGACGAAGCCCTCCGCAGACGGTGCGGGCGCGGACCTTTTCTCCCAAAGCATTTCATTGAACCCTTTTCCGTTACACGCGGCGGCGGGCTTCACCGGCGAAGCAAAGCCCCCGAGCTTACGCTCGGGGGCTTGCTCCTTGTCGCTTTCCAATCCCATGACAAAATATCCCGCGGGATCAGACACACTTTCGTGTCCGATCCCGCGGGAGCGTTCTCTATTTGCCGCGATGGCCGCGCGGCGCATTCGCCGCCCGCCTGTCTCAGCGTTTTTTGGCTTCCGCTTCGAGCAGCGCTTCAATACGCCGGCGATCCTTTGGATCGAGTTCATCGGTCTTGCCGGAGAAAAAGTCCTCGATCACGCCGTAGTGAACGCCGGTCTTGTAGTTGATCTTGAAGTCAATCAGCCCCAGCTGTTCCTTCAGGGTCCGCATTTCCTGATTTGTCATCAGATCCTCCTTCTTCAAGGTCTTCGACCTCGATCTGCTTGATGTTCATTTCGTTTCCCTGCTGCAGCCACGTATTGCCGCTGCCGCAGTGCGGGCAGGTTTTGCCGTACTTCACAGTGGGATAGGTCTGCTTGCAATCGTCGCACCAGGTGATGGCGGGAATCGTCTCACAGCGGAGCTCCGCCCCGTCGAACATCGGAAACTTTTTGGTGTACCACTTCCAATAGTCATAAAGGTACGAGGTCACGATGCCCGAGACTTCGCCAAATTCCAGCGTCACGGAGGTGATTCTTTTGACCTGATTCTCCTCCGCGATCTTACCAACCTGCTTGACGACATAGTTTACCAAACCAAGCTCGTGCATACCTTACTTCGCGGCCTTCCCTGCGACCTTTCTCCGCACGATCCTGACGGCGCGCTTCGGGAGGTTCGCGCCGATGGCCTTGAACTTGTCCTCCGCGGGGACCATCTTGGAGTACGCGTCGCCCATAGAGCGGGTCAGGTGGATCGCGTCGAACTTGCACTGGACGGTGCACATGCCGCAGCCAAGGCACTTGTTCGTGTCGACCACGCTGCGGCCGCAGCTCAGGCAGCGGGACGCTTCGCTCTTGATCTGCTCCTCGGTGAGGATCAGGCGCTCGTCGCTCATGGTGCGGACCTTCGCCGGATCAAAGCCCTTGACCGCGCGCTTCGGCTTCTTGTACTGCTCGGGCGCGAGCACGATGTCGTCCTTGTTGAGCGCCGTGAAGTGACGGGTGTTGCGGTGAATGGTCAGCGACTGCCCCTCGTTCACGAAGCGGTGCAGGGAGACAGCGCCCTCGCGGCCCATCGCCAGCGCGTCGACCACAAACTTCTGGCCGGAAACCGCGTCGCCGCCGGCAAAGATATCGGGCTCCGCGGTCTGCAGCGTGACAGGGTCCGCCTTCACGGTGCCGTTGCGGTTGAACTCGACCTTCGTGCCCGCGAGCAGCTCCTTCCAATCCGCCTTCTGGCCGATGCAGTAGAGGACGGTCGTGCACTTCTCGGAGGTCGTCTCGTTGTCGTCAAACTTCGGGTCGAAACGGCCTTCGGCGTTCTTGACGCTGACGCACTTGCGGAACTTGATGCCGGCGCACTTGCCGTCCTTGACCTCGATCTCGGTCTGGCCCCAGCCGGCGTGGATCTCGACGCCGTCGGCCTTGCAAAGCTCCTGATCCTCCTCGCCCATAGGCATATCCTCATAGGCTTCGAGGCAGTAGAGGTTGACGCTCTTGGCGCCCTGACGGATCGCGGTGCGCGCCACGTCCGCGCCGATGTTGCCGCCGCCGATGACGACCACGTTGCCGGAGAGCGGCTTGGCCTTGCCCGCGTTGACGGTCTTGATGTAATCGACGCCCGACATGACGTTCTCGGCGTCCTCGCCGGAAATGCCCAGCTTGCCGCCGTATTGGAGGCCGATGCCGACGAAGAAGCCCTTATAACCCTGCTCGCGTAGCTGCTCAATGGTCACGTCCTTGCCGACCTCGACGCCGCACTTAAACTCGACGCCCATCTCCTTGAGGACCTCGATCTCGGCGTTGACGACGTCCTTCTCCAGACGGAAATTGGGGATACCGGTGACCATCATGCCGCCGGGGACGGCGTCCTTCTCGAACACGGTGGGATAATAGCCCTCGATGGCGAGGAAGTACGCGCAGGAAAGGCCCGCCGGACCGGAGCCGATGATGGCGATCTTCTGGTCAAAGTGCTCGCGCGTGGTGGAGCGCATGGGCGGAACGTAATGATACTCCGCCTTCATGTCCTGCGCGGCAATAAACTGCTTGATGTCGTCGATGGCAAGCGCCTCGTCGACCGTGCCGCGCGTACACTCGTCCTCGCAGTACTTGCGGCAGATCGCGCCGCAGACCGCAGGGAACGGATTGTCGCGCTTGATGAGTTCGAGCGCCTCGCGGTACTTGCCCTCGCCCGCCATCTTGATGTAGCCCTGGATACCGATGTGCAGCGGACATGCGGTCTTGCACGGCGCGGTGCCGGTGGGCCAGGTCTGAATGACGCCGTTCTCGTTCTTATAGTTCCAATTCCACTTGTCCTCGCCCCAGATGCTGCCGTCGGGCAGCTCCTGCTTGGGATACTCGATCTCGCCGTGCTTGGTGCAGAGCTTCTGGCCCAGACGGACGGCGCCCGCGGGACATACCTCGACGCACTTGCCGCAGGCAACGCAGTTCTCGGTGTTGACCTCGGCGGTGTAAGCGGAGCGGGACATGTTGGGCGTGTTGAAGAGCTGTGAGGTACGCAGCGCGTTGCAGATGCCGACCGCGCAGTTGCACAGGCCGAAGATCTTGTTCTCGCCGTCGATGTTGGTGATCTGATGGACGTAGCCCTTCTCCTCCGCCTTCTGGAGAATTTCGAGCGCTTCCTCATAGGTCACGTCGTGGCCCATGCCGGTCTCGCGGCAGTAATCCGCGAAGTCGCCGACGCCGAGGCACCAATACTGCTCGATATCGCCGGAGCCCTCGCCGCGGATACGCTGCTGCTTGCGGCAGGAGCAGATACCGACGCCGATGTGGCCCTCGTACTTCTTGAGCCAATGGGACAGGTGCTCGATGGGCAGGGACTCGCAGTTCGCGGGGATCGCCTGCTCGACGGGGATGACGTGCATGCCGATGCCGCCGCCTCCGGGAGGCACCATCTGCGTGATGCCCGCGAGCGGCAGGTAGGTCATACGCTCAAAGAAGTCGACGACCTGCGGCGTGACCGGAGAGATTTCCGGACGCATGACCATGATCTCCGCGCTGCCGGGAACGAACATGTCGAGCACCCAGCGCTTTTCATGATTGGGGTTTTTGCCGTCGAGGTTCTCAAAGTGCCACTCGACAAGACTTGCCTGGCACAGTGCTTCGAGCACCGTCTCCAGATGCTTGCTCTCGTAGCCGCACAGCTTTTGCAGCTGAGCGAAGGTCTTGGGCTTGCGCTTGCCCATCTTGAGCGCGAGGTCCAGGCAGTCGTCCGCCACCTGCTTGCCGTATCTGCGCTCGGCATACTGCAGGCCGCAGTCGATGCCCCAATACTCGGGAGATTCCGTAGACATCTTCTCGAGTCCGAGCAGGATCTCCTTGCGGTCGGTGATGATTTTCCCGAGCTTGAAGATCTTCTCGTCGCGGGTCATTTGCGCCATAAGATATATCCTCCTTTTTCTTGATGCGTCATATTTACGGATATTGTATAATATCCGCTTGCCGGTGTCAAGAACGGCGTGGCAAAACTAATTGGAAGTTTTGCGCAGAAGAAGGGCGGGGAACCTTCCCCGCCCTTCTTGCGTCATATCGTCTTCCGTCACTTCTTCGCCGCGGCGGAAGCCTCCGTCTTTTCGGCGCTCTCCGCGGTCTCTCCCTTTTCTGCGGACTCCTCATACTCCTTCATGAGCGCTTTCGCCTGCTCGCGCGCCGTGCCCTTGACGCTGCCCGCGCTGTAGGTCTTGCCGCTGTCGAGGTTCGCGAGGCGCTCGAACGTGTCCATCTGCCGCGTCATCGCCATCGCCTGCGTACGCGCGGTGCCGCCGCCCATGAGCGACGACATGGACGCGATCGAATTGCCGCCGCCCAGCAGCTGCGAGACCATGTTGGATTTGTGCTGCATCTTCACAAGGCCCGCGTTGATCTTGAGCCCGTTCGCTCCGACCTTCATATCACGCATCTCCTTCCGTCGCGGCGGGCGCCGCCTGCCGCTGATTCTGCCTGCGCAGCTCGTCGAATTTCTCGTGGACGCGCGCCCGCGTCTGCTGGCAGATGCCCGGCAGCGCGCCGCCCCACTTCTTCTCCGCCGCAGCATAGCCCTTTTCAAACGCCTCGATCATGCTGTCCAGCTTGTCGGGGTCGCCGCCGGTCAAGCCGACCGCGAACTGCACGATGCGGTCGCTGGTCTGCTCCACGCCCCAATATCCGTCCTCGGAGATATTCTTCTGCGCCTCCGACTTGGTGGCGGCGTCGACTTGGAAATTGCCGCCGGCGAGCGTTTTCCAGAGGCCCTTGCCGGACACGTTCTTTCCCTGGCGGCTCAGCATCTCCCGCACGGTGTCGAGCATCTTCGCCTGCTGGCGCTGCAGGTCGGCTTTCATCTGCGCCACCAGCGCCGCGTTGCCCTTGCCGGCACGTTTGTTTTCCGCCACGGTCTTCGTCGTGCCGAGCTCCACCTTCGTTTCGCTGCGCGAGGCGTAGTATGTCCGGCGTTCGGCGCGGATATCCAAATGCGTGACGGGCTGAGACGCGTCATATTCCGTCCCGGGCTGTTCCGCGCCGCTTCCGTCGGTCCCCTTCGCTTCGGCGGCCCAATCGTCCAGCGCCTTCACAACCGCGTCGTAGGTCTTCCGCGTCACGTCGGGCACCTCTCCGCCCCAGGCCTCCTCCACGTCGGCGATACCGCGCTTCATGGCCGCCTTCAGCTCCTCGATCTGCGAAGGGTCGTTTCCGGTCGCCCGCCGTGCGTAGCTGAGCATTCGATCCGCGATCCGCTTTGGACTCCACATGCCGCTGTCGATGTCCGCCTTTGCCGCGCTGCGCCTTGCGGGATTGCCGCTCCAGCCGTTTGGCGCGTCCCATGTGCCGGACTCCGCCGCCTCCTTTGCCTGACGGTCAAAAATCTGTCTTGCGACGCCGGCGTACTGCTCCTGCGCGCCGGTGGGAGGCGGTCCGATCATCGGGCCGTTTTCCGCGTGCCGCGTCCTTGCCGGCTCGTCGCCCTCCAGCCAGACCTCCCCGTTCGCCACCATCTCGTCCATCACGTCCTGATCGAACTTGATACGGCGCACGGTGCCGTCGGGCATGCCCGCAAGGATCGAGCCGTCCTCGTCCAGACCGATCTTATGATCGCCGATCATAAGATACTTTCCGGTATCACGGTCCGGACTGTAGAGCTTCATCGTGAATACGCCGCCGTCCCGTCCGCGCGGCTCCGGCCCCCGCGGGCCCTGCGGCTTCGGGCGT
>JAFTGG010000238.1 GCA_017458025.1 Oscillospiraceae bacterium
ACCGCCCCGTCCGCCAAATCCGACGCGGCGCCGTCCGCCGGCAGCGACAGCGCCATCGCGTTGACCGTGAAATCGCGCCGCGCCAAATCCTCCTCGATCCGATTGGTAAACATAACGCTTTCCGGGTGCCGATTGTCACGGTATGCGCCGTCGCGCCGCATGGTGGTGACCTCGACGTTGCGCCCCCCTGAGACGACGGTCACGGTACCGTGCCGCAAACCCGTCGGGTGCGCCGCGCCGCCGAACAATTCCAGCACCGCCTGCGGCCGCGCGTCGGTCGTCAGGTCCCAATCGTCCGGCGCTTTTCCGAGCAGCGCGTCGCGCACGCAGCCACCCACGGGATACGCGCGATACCCCGCAGTGGAAAAACGCTCTAATATTAAATTTACATAATCCGGAATTTTCATGAAAAATCCTGTCAAACTGATCATTGCACTTTATATTTGGATATATTATACTATATCAGTTAAATTTTGCAAATCCCCGAAAGGACTTTTGATATGGACATTTCCACCTACCTCGTTCCCGGCAAACGCGCGCATCTCGCGGGCATCGGCGGCGTGTCGATGAGCCCGCTTGCCGAGGTGCTGCACGGCATGGGCGTCCGGGTGCAGGGCAGCGACATGAGCGAGAGCCCCGCGGTGCGGCGGCTGCGCTCGCTCGGCATTCCCGTCGCCATCGGCCACGCCGCCGAGAACCTCGGCGACTGCGATCTCGTGATCCGCACCGCCGCCATTCACGACGACAATCCCGAAATTTCCGGCGCTATCACGCGCGGCATCCCCGTCTTTGAGCGCGCGCAGGCGTGGGGCGCGATCATGAAGGGCTACAAAAACGCGCTGTGCATCTCCGGCACACATGGCAAAACGACCACGACCTCGATGGCGACGCACATTTTTATGGCGGCGCAAAAGGACCCGACGGTCATGATCGGCGGCACGCTGGAGCTGCTGCACGCGGGCTACCGCGTCGGAAACGGCGACACCATCATCGCCGAGAGCTGCGAATACTGCAACTCGTTTTTGAGCTTTTTCCCCACCGTCGCGGTCATTCTCAATGTCGAGGCGGACCACCTCGACTTCTTCAAGGATCTCGCCGACGTCGAGCGCTCGTTCCGCGCCTTCGCGGAGCTGGTGCCTGACGGCGGCCACGTCGTCGCGAACTACGACGACCCTGGCGCCTGCGAAACGCTCGCGGGCTACGCGCGTCCCGTGTTCTGGTTCAGTCTGCACAATGCGGGCGCGGACTGTCACGCGGAAAACATCGTCTGGACGGACGGCCTGCCGTCGTTCGACGTCATCGTGCGGGGAGCGCGCGGGGATTCCGATTCCCGCGGCGAGACCTACGCCCACGTCGAGCTGAACGTCGGCGGCGAACACAACATTATGAACGCCCTCGCGGCGGCGGCGGGCGCGTATCTGCTCGGTCTCCCCGGGGAGGCCGTGGCCCAAGGCCTCGCGACCTTCCACGGCGCGTGGCGGCGCTTCGAGAAGAAGGGCGAGTACCGCGGCGCAACGGTCTACGACGACTACGCCCACCACCCCGGCGAGCTGCACGCGCTGCTGACTATGGCGAAGTCGCTGCCCTACCGGCGCATCGTCTGCGCGTTCCAGCCGCACACCTACTCCCGCACGCACGCGCTGTTCAACGAGTTCGTCGAGGAATTGAAGCTGCCCGACGTGGTGATTTTGGCGGAGATTTACGCCGCGCGCGAGCAGAACGACCTCGGCGTCTCGTCCGCCGACCTCGCCAAGAAGCTTCCGGGCGCGATCTACTGCCCGACGCTCGCCAAGGTGACGGAAACGCTGCGCGGCATCGCCCGGCCGGGCGACCTGATCCTGACCGTCGGCGCCGGCGATATCTATAAGGCGGGCGAAAACCTGCTGAAAGAAGGCGGTTAGCGATGCCGGTCTCCGCGTTTTGCGAAACCGCGCCCGAGCACGCGTCGGAGCGCGCGAAAAAAGCGTTCGCGCTGTTGGACGAGCTGCGTGTCCCCTATCGCCGCGTCGAACACGCGCCCGCCGAGACGATGGAGGTCTGCGCCGCCATCAGCGACGCGCTGGGCGCGCGTATCTGCAAGAACCTGTTTCTCTGCAACCGGCAGCAGACGGCGTTCTACCTGCTCACAATGCCCGAAGATAAGCCGTTTCATACCAAGGACCTGAGCCGCCAGATCGGCTCGTCACGGCTCTCCTTCGCGTCGGCGGAAAAGATGGAGGAGCTGCTCGGCTGCTCTCCCGGTTCGGCAAGCGTGCTGGGGCTCGCGAACGACACGCAGGGCCGGATCCGCCTCGTTATGGACCGCGAGGTCGCGGAGGCGGAGCGTTTCGCCTGCCACCCCTGCGACAACACCGGCAGCCTGACGATCGCGACAAGCGACCTGCTGGAAAAGGTCTTGCCGCGCACGGGGCACGGCTACGAGGTGGTCGACCTATAAAAAATCGGAAAAGCTGCTTGCTTTTCCGATTTCTTTTCAGCCTCGTTCGATGCTGACCTCAATTAAAAAGATTCCATTCGCGGCATCTTTTTATACTAATATGCGACTAAAAGTGGCAAAGCCTTGCGAGCAGAATTTTTGTCAGGCAAGGCGGATTTGGCGCGGCAATATTTGTGTATTGCAAGGGGGATTGCCGCAGCATGGCGGAAAAGGCCCGCCGTTTGGGTATGTCGGCATGATTGACAAGGCCTAGTCGATCACGAAGGTCCTGACGTCCGCCACATGCGCGTCCGAGTGCGTGCAGAGACAAGCGACGTATTCCGGAAACGTTTCGAGGTAGACGATACGCTCGCCGCGCATCGCGGGGTTCTCGTTTTCGCGGATCGAACCGATGCCCGCGCCGCTCCATTTGCTGCGGCTCTCGCGCCTGACCCAGCTCTCGAAGAACTCCTGCCGCGACGCCGTGCCGGCGATGCGCTGCATCGAACGCTCGCTCACGGGGCGGAGCTTCTCGATATCGACGCCGATCGGCTCGTCATGCAGGCCGACCAGCGCGGCGCGACGCGTATGGCTGATGTTGAACTGCACGTCGGGATAACCGTCGAACGCCGGCTTGCCGTATTTATTGTAGCGCAGCTTCGGCAGCTTTTTCCAGCCGCACATCGCCCGCGTCGCCATATACAGCACGGCATAGGCGACCAGCGGCTCGTAGCGCAGCTCCGCTTTCGGCATGCGCATCAGCCGTTCGCGGCGCTCGTCCGGAATAATGCGCAGCAGCGCGTTCACCTCGTCGTCCGTCAGAGGGCGGTCCAATTTGACGGCAAAAAGCTGAATGTCCATGCGCCGCCCTCCTTTCGGTCGATCTATGAGATAAAAATTATATTGCAAAAAGTATGTCTTGTCAAATTTTGCAAAAAATATTTTGAAGAAAAAAGAGGAAAACAATTTCTTTTGGCGTATAAGACCAATAGAGACGCCAAGGGGGAGGCGATGCGCGTGGCGTTCGATCAGCGATTTTTGGACGAGCTGTCCGCGCGCAGCGATATCGTCGACGTCGTGGGCGGCTACGTGACGCTCGCGCAGCGCGGCTCCGAGTATTGGGGCTGCTGCCCGTTTCACAGCGAACGGACGCCGTCCTTTCACGTCCGGCCCGACCAGCAGATGTACTACTGCTTCGGCTGCAAAAAGGGCGGCGGCGTGGTCAACTTCGTCATGGAGATCGAAAACCTCTCCTATCCCGACGCGATCCGCTTCCTCGCCAAACGCGCGAACATTCCCGTACCGGAGGAGACGCGCGACGACGGCTCGGCGCGGCTCCGGTCGCGGCTGCTCGCGCTCAACCGCGACGCGGCGCGGTTTTACTACGACCAGCTCCACTCGCCAAAAGGCGAGGCGGTGATGGAATACATGCGCTCGCGCAAGATCACGCGGCGCAACGCGACGAATTTCGGCCTCGGCGCGGCAGGCGACGAGTGGGACGGGCTCATGACCGCGATGCTTCAAAAAGGCTACACGCAGGCGGAGCTCATCGCGGCAGGGCTCGCCGTGAAGGGCAAAAACGGCGGCGCCTACGACAAATTCCGCAAGCGCCTCATCTTCCCCATCATCGACGTGCGCGGCGACGTGCTCGGCTTCGGCGGACGCATCGTCGACAAGGACGATCAGGGCGCGAAGTATATGAACACGCCCGAGACCGTCGTCTACAGCAAGCGCCGCGTGCTCTACGGCCTCAACCTCGCCAAAAAAAGCAAGCGCGGCGGTATCCTGCTCGTCGAGGGCAACATCGACGTCGTGATGCTGCATCAGGCCGGCTTTGACAACGCCTGCGCGTCGATGGGCACGGCGCTGACGCAGGAGCAGCTGCATCTGCTCTCGCGCTACACGAAGGACCTCGTCCTCTGCTACGACAACGACGACGCGGGCAAGGTCGCGACGCAAAAGGCGCTGGCGCTGCTGAACGACACCGATTTCAACGTCCGCGTGCTGGAGCTGCCCAAGCGTCTCGTCGACGGGCAATATGTCAAGCAGGACGCGGACGATTTCATCAAGTATCAGGGCAAGGACGCGTTCGAGAACCTGCTCTCCGGCAGCGAAAGCGGTATGGACTTCCGCATGGCGCAGCTCCGAAGCAAGTTCGACCTCTCAAACGACCGCGGCCGCATCGAATATGCCGCCGCCGCCGCGGAGCTGCTCGCGGACGTGGCAAACGCGGTGGAGCGCGAGGTCTACACCGTCCGCGCGGCGGAGGCCGCCGGCATCACGCCGGACGCGCTCAAGCTCGAAGTCAGGCGCGCGTTCTCGCGCAAGGCGCGCAAGGACCGGCGCGAGCAGGAAAGGCGCGATCTGCGCCCCGCCGCCGCGGCGCAGCCGAAGGAGCGCTCCATGCGCTATGAGAACACGCGCTCGGCGCTTGCCGAGGAGGGCGTGCTGCGGCTGCTCACGCTCGACGACGCGCTGTTCGGCGCGGCGCCGCCGCTTCGGGAGGAGGAGTTCTCCTCGCCGCTGCTCGGCCGGTTTTTTACCGCGCTCTGGCTGCAACGGGAAAACGGCGGCGCGATCCGTCTCAGCGCGCTGGACGGCGCGTTTACGTCGGACGAGCTGGGGCATCTTGCCGGCATTTTGCAAAAGCCGGAATCCACCGACCACGCATCGCGCGAAAAAGCGCTGCGCGACTATGTGCGCATTATCAAAGAGGAACGAACCAAACGCCTTGCGGCGTCGGAGGACCCGCTGGCGGCTGCCTATAAGAAATACACAAAATCACCCGATGGAGATGGAGGAACAACCAATGGCGACTGAGATGGATAAGGGATTCGACACGCAGGACCTCGAAGCGCAAGCCGACAGTATTCTCGCCGAAGCGGGCGAGGTGGAGGAGATCCCCGTCGCGATCGAAAAGACGCCCTCAAAGAGCAAGAAGGCCGCGGAGAGCGAAAAGAAAGCCCCGCCGCTGGAGGAAGCGGTCATCGCGTCGCTTCCCGCCGCCGCGCTGCTCGCCGAGCAGGAAAAGCTGCGCGACCTGTTCGCCAAGGCGAAGCAGCACCGCAAGCTCGACTCGTCCGAGCTGTTGGAGATTCTGGACGAGCTGACGCTTTCCCCCGAGCAGGTCGACCATGTCTACGACTCGCTGGAGCAGTTGGGCGTCGAAGTGTCCAGCTCCGACCTGCCCGACGAGGACGTCGGCGACGACGAGCCGCCGATGGAGGCGCTCGCCGAGGTCGAGGAGGAGGAGCTGATCGACCCGAACGAGCTGGTCGACAGCTTTTCCATCGACGACCCCGTGCGCATGTACCTCAAGGAGATCGGCAAGGTCCCGCTGCTCACCGCCGACGAGGAGATCCTGTACGCCAGCGAGATGACCGCCGGCATGGAGGCACAGGAAAAGCTCAACACGGCGAAAGACGAGGGCGTCGAGCTGCCTGAGGCGGAGCGCGCGGAGCTCGAAGCCCTCGCGCTCAAGGGCGAGGCGTCCAAGCAGAAGCTCGCCGAGGCGAACCTCCGGCTCGTCGTCTCCATCGCCAAGCGCTACGTCGGCCGCGGCATGCTGTTCCTCGACCTCATTCAGGAGGGCAACCTCGGCCTGATCAAGGCGGTCGAGAAGTTCGACTATACCAAGGGCTACAAGTTCTCCACCTACGCGACATGGTGGATCCGCCAGGCGATCACCCGCGCCATCGCCGATCAGGCGCGTACGATCCGTATCCCCGTGCACATGGTCGAGACGATCAACAAGGTCATTCGCGTGTCGCGCCAGCTTTTGCAGGAGCTGGGCCACGATCCCTCTCCCGAGGAGATCAGCGCGGAGATGGGCATGTCTGTCGAAAAGGTGCGCGAGATCCTGAAGATCGCGCAGGAGCCGGTGTCGCTTGAAACGCCGATCGGCGAGGAGGAGGACAGCCATCTCGGCGACTTTATTCCCGACGAGGGCGCGAGCGAGCCGAGCGAGGCCGCGAGCTTCACGCTGCTGCAGGAGCAGCTGGTGGACGTGCTCTCGACGCTCACCCCGCGCGAGGAAAAGGTCTTGAAGCTGCGCTTCGGCATCGAGGACGGCCGCCCGCGCACCTTGGAGGAGGTCGGCAAGGAGTTCAACGTCACGCGCGAGCGTATCCGCCAGATCGAGGCGAAGGCGCTGCGCAAGCTGCGTCACCCGTCGCGGTCGAAGAAGCTGAAGGATTTTTTGAACTAGAAAACGTACCCCCAAAAAGTGGCAAAGCCTTGCGAGCAGAATTTTTGTCAGGCAAGGCGGAGGACGCAGGCGGGCTGACGCCCTCCAAGGACAACAACGCAGCGTGGCAGAAATTATGCCGCAAGGAATGTCTTTTTTAGTTGCATATTAGGCCTAGTATAAAAAACGGCGGAGGGCTTTTTTCGCCCTCCGCCGTTTTTATGCTTGCTTTACGCCTCCTCGGCCGCCTTCTGTACCTTCGCCTCAAGCGCGGCCTGCGCCGTCGCCGCGGCGGGGCCGGTGTTGTTCGCGTACTGATCCTTGAGGTCCTGGAACTTCTTGAGCGTCGCCTCGCGGGTGCGCTGCGCGAGATCGGGCAGATTGCCGCCCCACTGCTTCTCCGCGGCGGCATAGCCCTTCTCGAACGCCGCGATCATGCTGTCCAGCTTGTCGGGGTCGCCGCCGGTCAGCGCCACGGCGAACTTCACGAGGCGGTCGCTCGTCTGCTCGACGCCCCAATACCCGTCCTCCGCGGTGTCCTTCTGCGCCTGCGCGATGTCCGCGGCGCTGAATCTTCCGGAGTTGATCGCGTCCAGAATGTTGTTCTTGCTGATCTGCTTGCCGAGCATCTGCTGCACGAGGTTCGCCATGCGCGCCTCGTTCTCGCTCTTGAGCCGTTCGATGGTATCCGCGTCGACCGTATAGCCGGTGCGCGTCGCGCTGCCGCTGTAGCTGCGGCCCCCGTCCGCCTCGAACGTCGCCGCGTCCGCGTCTGTTGAAACGGCTTTTGCCGTCTCCGCGTTGCTTCCGGCTTTGCTGCTCACGGCGTCCGGCTTGCCGTATGTGTTGGTCTGCGCGACCCTCAGGTTGCTGACGTCCATTTCCATAATCGTGTCCTTCCTTTCTGCGCGATGTCGCGTATCCTCATCGGACAATCGTCCTTGATTGCACTTTATATATCGGCAGAAAAAAAGAAAGATTTATACGGATTGCCGGAAATTATTTTCGATATCGGAGCAGTCGCGCCGCCTCCGTCGCCGCAAGGGCGTAAACGCCGTCGAAATCGACGCAGGGGTTGTATGCCGCCTCCAGCTTATCATGCTCGCTTTTGGCGCGCCGCAGCGCCTCGACCGCCTCCTCGCGCAGCGCGCGCTCGACGCGGCCCGTAAAGCGCAGCTTCGCTTTTTCCGCGCGGGTGAGCCCCGCTTCCGCCGTCGCGTCCACGCGCAAGCGGCGGTACGCCTCGCCCTGGTACGGCATTCGCGCCGTCGAGGTGACAAAGCCGAGCCCCAGCGCGGGGATCAGCACATGCATCGTCTCCCTCGGCCGGTCGGGGTTCGGGCAGGCGAGCGCGTCGTATCCGGCGTCCGCCGCCGCGGTAAGCACGCGCGCGAGCGCGCGCGCCGCGAGCCCGTAGTTGTCAGCGAACGCGTAGACCCTCGGGCACAATGCGTCGACCGTGTCGAAGCGGCACAGCTCTCCCTTGTGCGTCACGCCGCCGAGAAACGCATAGTCGACGCGCCCTCGTTTTGCGCTCTTGCCGCGTATCTCACGGCGCACGACGGCGTCGACGCGCCGTTCGAGCTTATCAAAGTCCATCGCCGCGTGTACGGCTGACCGGCGCTCGGACGCGAGCGCGTCCACCGCCCGCAGAACGTGGTACGCGTCGGCGTACGCCGCGCGGTACGCGTCCGAGTGCGCGATGATCTCGCCCCGCCGCGCCATCGTCGCCTCCACGTCGTAGAAACGCGTCAAGTCGACATAACGCTCTGTTGCGACGGTGTAACTCGGCTCAAGCACATGCGGCGACGTCCCGTCGACAATACCGGCTTTCAGCTTTGTAAACAGCACGCCGTCAAGCGAGTCCGGATCGCCTGAGCAGTTGACATAAATCGGTTCT
>JAFTGG010000239.1 GCA_017458025.1 Oscillospiraceae bacterium
CGATGACCCTGGCGTTTACGATAGCCCTTTTTGGGGATATACTTGAAGACGCGGATCTTCTTGCCCTTACCGTTCTTGACGACCTTGGCGGAAACGCTCGCGCCCGTGACCGTCGGAGCGCCGAACTTGGTGTTCTCGCCGTCAACGATGGCGAGGACCTCGTCGAACGTCACGTCGTCGCCCGCCTCGGCGGGCAGCTTCTCGATAAACAGCGTATCGCCCTCAGAGACGTTATACTGCTTACCGCCGGTAACGATGATAGCCTGCATGTGGTGTTGCACCTCTTTCCTTGATTACGGACTCGCTCTCGGGGGTGGTCGGGCAAGCCGGCGCTTTCGACCCATTCAAAGCGGCTTTGCTATTATAGCGGCGGAAAAGGGAGATGTCAAGGATTTTTTATAAATATTTGATCGTGGTTCATGACGCCTCCTAATCCCTGTCCTTGACCACGCCCAACGTTTCGCCCGGTTTTGCGTACGCGATCGCGTTCTTGCCGTACTTGGCGCGGATCTTCGCCATCGCGTCCTCGACCGCCTCCTGCTTCTCCTGCGTTTCGGCCGGCGCGCCGAGCAGGTCGAGCTGCTCGTAGGTTTCCTGCTTGTCCGTGAGGTGGATCGCCGTGACCGACAGCAGGCGCACCGGCGTCGGCGCTTTCCACGCGCTCTCAAGCAGCTCCAGCGCCGCGTCCTCGATCTCTTTCATCAGATGCGTCGAGTGGGGCAGCAGCTTTTGCCGCGAGACGTTCTTGAAGTTCGCGTCCCGCAGCCCGACCGCCACGCCGCCGCAGTAAAGCCCGTGCTTGCGAAGCCGCATCGCGACGGAGTCGCTGAGCAGCGCGACGCCTGTCCGCAGCTCGTCCCACTTCGTGAGGTCGCGGCGGAACGTGGTCGAGTTGCCGACGGACTTGACCGGCTCGCGGTCGTGGGCGCTGCGGACGGGCGAGTCGTCGAGCCCGTTGGCGTAGCGGTAGAGCTGCGCGCCCATCTTGCCCATAAGCGTTTCGAGCATCTCCTGCCTGCAAGCCGCGAGCTGCCCGATGGTGCCGACGCCGTATCTGCCGAGCACCTCGCCGGCGGCGCGGCCGACGAACAGCAGGTCGCCCACGGGCAGCGGCCAGACGATATCCTGCCAGCCGTCGGGCGGAATGACCGTGGTCGCGTCGGGCTTTTTGTAGTCGCTGCCGAGCTTTGCGAACACCTTGTTGAACGACACGCCGACCGAGATGGTCAGCCCCAGCTCGCGTTTGACGCGCTCGCGGATACCGTCGGCGAGCGCTTTGGCGTCGCCGCCGAACAGGTGCAGCGAGCCGGTGACGTCCAACCAACTCTCGTCGATGCCGAACGGCTCGACGAGGTCGGTGTACTCATAGTAGATGGCGTTGACCTTTTTGGAGTATTCGGAATACAGCCCGTGATGCGGCGGCAGAAGGACCAGACCAGGGCACTTGCGCTTTGCTTGCCAGATGGTCTCGGCGGTCTTGACGCCGAACTTCTTCGCCGGTTCGTTTTTGGCGAGAATGATGCCGTGGCGTTCTTCGGGGTCGCCGCAAACCGCGACGGGCACGTCGCGCAGTTCGGGGCGGGAGAGCAGCTCGACGCTGGCATAGAAGCTGTTCAGATCGCAGTGCAGAACGATGCGGTTCATCGCGGTCGCCTCCTTTTGTCAAAATTATAGCATTAATGTTCGATTTTTGCAAGAGAAAGAAATGCCGCCCGAGACGGCATTTCCAAAGCCTTGAAGAACTTCGCGTCCGCAGGCGCGAAAGAGCTTAATCACTTTTCCTGACGACATGCGCGTCAGGAAAAATACCTTGCGCGAAGCGCCCATACGCCTTTGACGCGCGGGAAGCGGAGCAGAGCCTTCGCAAAAAGCGCTTGCGCTTTTTGCGGCTAGCGGCAGCGCACCTTGTCGTCCCCGCGGAAGAACAGCGCCAGCGAGCCGGGGCCGATATGGGAGCCGGTGACCGGCTCGTAATCGACGAGCAGGATCTCCTTCGGCGGCTTGCTGCGGTGGAGCAGCTTGATGAGCATATCCGCGTCGCCGCGGCAGTCGCAGTGCGCGACGCCGACGAGCTGCGTCTCCGGCGCGACGACGTTCGCCTCAAAGCGCGCGGCGAGGTCCTCGATGACCTGCCGCCGCCCGCGGATCTTGCCCGCCTGGACGATCTGGCCGTTCTCGTTGCCCTTGAGCACGGGCTTGATGTTCAGCATCGTGCCCACCACCGTCGCGACGCCGGAGAGCCGGCCCGTGGCGCGGAGGTACTTGAGGTCGTCCACCGTGAAGATGGAGCACATGCGCTTGCTTTCCTCTGTTAGGAAATCCGCCGCCTCGTCGATGCTCTTGCCCGCTTCGCGCAGCTCGGCGGCGCGAAGCACCTGCAAGCCCTCGCCGAGGGACGCGGTGCCGGTGTCGACGCAGCGGATGGCGCGGCCGGGATACGTCTCGCGCAGCTCGCCCGCCGCAATGCAGGCGGAGTTGTACGAGCCGCTGATGCCGGACGACATGCTGACAAACAGCACGTCACGTCCGCTTTTCAGGATCGGCTCAAAGCAGTCGATATAGCCCTGCGGCGGGATCTGCGAGGTCGTGACCTTGACGCCCGCGCGCATGGCGGCGAAAAAGCCCGCGGCGTCGAAGTCCTCCGCGTCGAGGTCAACGTGCTCGGAGCCGTTGATATAAAAGGAATAGGGCAATACCGTCAGCGCATACTGCTTAAGCAGGGGGCTCGGCAGATTCGCGGAGGTATCGGTGACGATGGCAAAGGACATGAGTACGCTCCTTTAAGATGCTGCACCTTATGATACGGGAGAACGGCGGGGAAGTCAAGCGGGAAAAGAGGCGAAAAAGCTTGCTTTATGGTATACGAATGGTATAATACATACATCACAGGCGCGCGTTTCCGCGCCGGAAAGCAAAGGAAGGGCGCTGCCCATGAGAACGGACCGAAAGCTGAATATGACCATGCTCTGTGACTTCTACGAGCTGACTATGGCAAACGGCTATTTTGAGAGCGGTTACGCCGACCGCATCACCTATTTCGACGCGTTTTTCCGCTCCGTGCCGGACAAGGGCGGCTTCGCCATCACGGCCGGTCTGGAGCAGCTCATCGACTATATCGAGGACCTGCATTTCACCGCCGAGGACATCGAATACCTGCGCTCGCGCGAGCTGTTCAGCGAGAAGTTCCTCGAATACCTGCGCGACTTTCGGTTCACCGGCGATATCTGGGCGATCCCCGAGGGTACGCCCGTATTCCCGCGCGAGCCGCTCCTCACCGTGCGCGCCCGCGCCATCGAGGCGCAGCTGATCGAGACGTTCGTGCTGCTGACGCTCAACCACCAGAGCCTGATCGCGACCAAGGCGAACCGCATCGTCCGCGCCG
>JAFTGG010000240.1 GCA_017458025.1 Oscillospiraceae bacterium
ATCGACTTCTCGCCGACGGCTTTCGCCGCCTTTTTTAAGTCGAGGCTCTCCGCCACGGGGATGCAGAACACATAAATCGCCTTGCTCGCGCCGCGCGCGACCAGCGTCTTGTAGACGCGGTCCACCGGCTGGCCCAGCGTCCGCGCGATGTGCAGGCCGTACTCGCGGTCGCCGAGCGGGCTCTCGTTTTCCTCGTAGGCGTGCGCCGTGTACGGGATCTTCTTCTGCTCCAGTATGCGCATCACGTTTGTTTTTTCTTCCTTATGTTTCGCCATGAGGGGCGTTCTCCTTTGCTAAAATGATGACCCCGCCGAGGACGCAGAGTGCGTTTTCCACAGGAGCGCGCTCATGACGACGACCATCGACGGCGCGAGGTACAGCAAAATCGCCGCCACGGCGAGCGAACATTCCATCTGGCAGTTGAAGTATACCCAGCTCAGACAGCATACACTCAAAAAGCCGCTCGCCATGAAAATGGGGAGGCGCTTCGGTTTCACGTGAAACACTTCCCGCCGAAACAGCGCGAACACGAGCGTCAGCAGCACCATGCTGGGGAAAAGGCGCAGGAACACGCGGTTCATGACGCTGACGCCGACGCTGCCCAGAATGCGGTTGAACACGCCGATAAAGCCCCAGCAGGCGGCGCCGAGGATCACATAAAAGTAAGATAGATACTTCTTCATGGCTGTTCCTTCCGCAGCTCGATGATGCGGTCGCGCAGGATCGCGGCGTACTCGAACTCCAGCATCTTGCTCGCCTCCTGCATCTCCTTTTCGAGCTTGCGGATCTGCTCGTCGCGCTCGCGCTCGCTGAGCTTGCGCTTGCCGCGCCGGCGGGCGGATTCTTCCTCTTTTTTGCTGATTTCGAGAACCTCCCGAATGTCTTTGCGGATCGTTTTCGGCGTGATGCCGTGCGCCTTGTTGTACGCGTCCTGGATCTCGCGGCGGCGGTTCGTCTCGTCGATGGCGTGGCGCATCGACGGCGTCACCGTGTCGCCGTAGAGCACGACGAGGCCGTCCGCGTTGCGCGCCGCGCGTCCGATGGTCTGGATCAGCGACGTTTCGGAGCGCAAAAAGCCCTCCTTGTCCGCGTCGAGGATCGCGACCATCGACACCTCCGGCAGGTCCAGACCCTCGCGCAGAAGGTTGATGCCGACGAGCACGTCGAACTCGCCCAGGCGCAGGTCGCGGATCAGCTCCATGCGCTCGATGGTCTCCACGTCCGCGTGCATGTAGCGCACCTTGACGCCGACGCCCTTAAAGTATTCGGTCAGATCCTCCGCCATCTTCTTCGTCAGCGTCGTGACCAGCACGCGCTCGTCGCGTCCGGCGCGGGCGTTGATTTCAGCGAGCAGATCGTCGATCTGCCCCTCGACGGGGCGCACCTCGACCCGCGGGTCGAGCAGGCCCGTCGGGCGGATGACCTGCTCGACGATCTGGCCCGCGCGGTCGCGCTCGTAGTCGCCCGGCGTCGCGGAGACGTAAATGCGCTGGTGGACGCGCTGCTCGAACTCCTCGAATTTAAGCGGGCGGTTGTCGAACGCGCAGGGCAGGCGGAAGCCGTACTCGACGAGGCTCGTCTTGCGGGCGTGGTCGCCGTTGTACATCGCGTGCACCTGCGGCAGCGTGACGTGGCTCTCGTCCACGAACAGCAGAAAGTCCTTCGGGAAGTAGTCGATGAGCGTCATCGGCGGCGAGCCGACGGGACGGCCGCCGATCACGCGGGAGTAGTTCTCGATGCCGGTGCAGTAGCCCAGCTCGCGCATCATCTCGATGTCGTAGCGCGTGCGCTGATGGATACGCTGCTCCTCGACCGCCTTGCCGGCGTCGCGGAAGTACTGCTCGCGCTCCGCGAGCTCGACCTCGATCTCGCCGATGGCGCGCTCCATCTTGTCCTTGGTCGTGACGTAGTGCGACGCGGGGTAGATCACCGTGTGATTGAGCACGCGCAGCAGCGCGCCGGTGGTGGGGTGGAACTCGCTGATCCGGTCGATCTCGTCGCCGAAGAACTCGACCCGCACCGCGCGGTCGCGGTAGTAGGCGGGGTAGATTTCCACCGTGTCCCCGCGGACGCGGAAGCGGTTGCGCTCGAACGCGATGTCGTTGCGCTCGTAGCGGTCCTCGATGAGCCGCCGCAGCAGCGTGTCGCGCTCGATGGTCTGCCCCGGGCGGAGCGAGATCATCAGCTTGGCGAAGTCGTCCGGCTCGCCGAGGCCGTAGATGCAGCTCACCGACGACACGACGATCACGTCGCGCCGCTCCAGCAGCGCGCAGGTCGCGGACAGGCGCAGGCGGTCGATCTCGTCGTTGGTGGACGCGTCCTTCGCGATATAGGTGTCGGTGTGCGGGATATATGCCTCGGGCTGGTAATAATCATAGTAGGAGACGAAGTACTCCACCGCGTTTTCGGGGAAGAACTCCTTGAACTCGGCGCAGAGCTGCGCCGCCAGCGTCTTGTTGTGCGCGAGCACGAGCGTCGGCCGGTTGATCCGCTCGATGACCTTCGCCATCGTGAACGTCTTGCCCGAGCCGGTGACGCCCAGCAGCACCTGCTCGTCGAGGCCCATATTCACGCCGGCGACCAGCTTTTCGATGGCCTCCGGCTGGTCGCCGGTGGCGTCGAACGGGGCGTGCAGTTTAAAATCCATAAAAGCCCTCCTATCGGGGCGGCAAAAGCCCGTTTTCGCTCAGCGACACAAAATCCCCGTCCGCGACGATGATGTGGTCGACCAGCCCGACGCCGACGGTGCGCAGCGCGTCGTAGACCATGAGCGTCGTCTTGTTGTCGTCCGCGGACGGCAGCGCGACGCCGCTGGGGTGGTTGTGCGCCAGGATCACCGCGCTCGCGCCGCATTTGAGCGCGTTCTCGACGATGACGCGCATATTGATGTTCACCGCGTCCACGCTGCCGTCCGCGGCCTTGAAGCATTGCAGCAGCTTGCCCTTCGCGTCGAGGCACGCCTCGTAGAGCCGTTCCTCGCGCATACCGAAAAACAGGTCCTTGAAGTACGCGCCGGCGGCTTTCGTCCCATTCAGGATCACCGGCTTTTTTGAGGCGGTCATGCGCGAGCGGCGGACAAACGGGAGAATGAGGCTGAGCAGCGTCGCGGCGTTCCCGCCGACGCCCTCGACCTTTTGCAGCTCCTCCGCCGGCGCGGAGAGGACGCCGTCGAGCGAGCCGAAGCGTTCGAGCAGGCGGTGGGCGACGGGGTTCGTATCGACGCGCGGGATAGCGTAAAAGAGCAGCAGCTCCAGCGCCTCATGGTCGGCAAAGGCGTCGAGCCCGTGCTCGCGGAATTGCGCCTTTTTGCGGGCGCGGTGCCCGTCGTGGACCGACATGGCGTCCCCTCCCCCGTGTAAAAAATCCGTATCAAATATGATATCATAAATCAAACAACTGTTCAAGTTGTTTTTGGGATTATTATTTGGAAGAATCAAGAAAACCCTTTACAAATCTGAAAAGCAAGGATATAATTTGCAAGTCATTCGCAAATTTGGGGAGGCGGGACGCATATGAAACGCATAGATAGGCTTTTGATCTGCGCGCTCGTGCTGTGCGCCCTGCTTTTGAGCGGCTGCGCCGCGCCGTGGGAGCCGCCGGACGACGGGAGGCTCCGGATCGTCACGACGCTGTTCCCGTACTACGACTTCGCCCGCGCCGTCGCGGGCGATAAAGCCGACGTGACGCTGCTGCTCTCGCCGGGGCGCGAGGCGCACAGCTTCGAGCCGACGCCGCTGGACGCGGCGCGTATCGCCCGCGCGGACGTGTTCGTCTACAACGGCGGCGAGAGCGAGGAGTGGGTGGAGGATATGCTGGGCGCCGTGGGTGGGGACATCGGCACGGTGCTGCGCATGATGGACTATGTCGAAGCCGCAGAGGAAGAGTTCGTCGAGGGCATGCAGGGCGCGGAGGACGGCGAGGACAGCGACGAGATCGAGTACGACGAGCACGTCTGGACCTCGCC
>JAFTGG010000030.1 GCA_017458025.1 Oscillospiraceae bacterium
AATTCCGCCGCGGCGCACCGGGAGATCATCGAACAGCGTGCAAAGGACGGCTGGCGCTTCGTCGCCTCTGTCCCCACGCAGTTTACCAGCTACGGCGGCACAAAGGCGGTCGATCTGGTATTTGAACGCGAGACAGAAGCGTGAGCCTGATTTTCGACACACACGCCCATTACGACGACGAGCAGTTCGACGCGGACCGCGCCGAGCTGCTCGCTTCCATGCCTGATGCCGGCGTGGGGCTGATCGTCGATCCCGGCTGCGACCTCGAATCCTCGCGCAAGGCGGTCGCCATCGCGGAACAGTACCCGCACGTTTACGCGGCGGTGGGATACCACCCCGAAAACTGCGCGCCGTTCGTGCCGGAGGATATCGACGCGCTGCGCGAGATGGCGCGGCACCCGAAAGTGGTTGCCATCGGCGAGATCGGGCTGGACTACCACTGGGCGGAGAATCCGCCGCGCGAGCATCAACACGACGTGCTGCGCCGTCAGCTAGCGCTGGCGGTCGAGCTCGACCTGCCGGTCATTATCCACGACCGCGACGCGCACGCGGACTGCCTCGCCATCGTGCGCGGGTTCCCGCGCCTGCGCGGCGTGTTCCACTGCTACTCCGGCAGCGTCGAGATGGCGCGGGAGCTGTGGAAGCTCGGCTGGTACGTCGGCTTTGACGGGCCGCTGACCTACAAGAACGCGCGCAAGACCGTGGAGGTCGCGGCGGAGGCGCCGCTCGACCGGATACTGATCGAGACCGATGCTCCGTACCTTTCGCCGGCGCCGCTGCGCGGCACGCGAAACGATTCGCGGAACCTCGTCCACGTCGCGCAAAAGCTCGCGGAACTGCGCGGCATGACGGCGGAGGAGATCATCGGCCTCACCGCGGAAAACGGAAAACGCTTATTTGGCGTCGCATGACGCGGGAGCCGGCTCAAAAAGCCGGCTCCTTTGCTTTGCCATGCCGCGGGAAATTCGGGCTTGTCCTTTGCCGGAACTTTTGCTATAGTATTAATTTGATATAGTAGTCGGCCGCGGCGGTTGCCGAGGCAGAAGGAGGCCCGTCATGAAATACGAACAGTGGAATATCCCCGCGCTGCCCGAGGATAAGATCGAGGCGCTGATGGACGCGGGCTATCCCTATCTGGTCTCCTCCGTGCTCGTCTCGCGCGGCGTCGAAACCGCGGAACAGGCCGCCGAGGCGCTCGACCGCGAGCGCGAGCTGTCGCACTCGCCGTTTCTAATGCGCGACATGGACAAGGCGGTCGCGCGGGTGCTCCGCGCGCTGACCGGCGGCGAAAAGATCGCCGTGTTCGGCGACTACGACGTGGACGGCATCACCGCGACGTGCCTGCTCACCGACTATCTCCGCTCGCGCGGCGGCAACGTCGTCATGCACATTCCCGGCCGCTTCGACGAGGGCTACGGCCTGAGCAACGAGGCGATCCACGCGCTCGCGGAGGAGGGCGTCGACCTGATCGTCACCGTCGACTGCGGCATCACCGGCGTCGAGGAGACGGCCTACGCCAACACCCTCGGCGTGGACGTGGTCATCACCGACCATCACGAGTGCAAGGAGCAGCTGCCGGACGCGGTCGCCGTCGTCGATCCCCACCGGCCGGACTGCGGCTATCCGTTCAAGCACCTCGCGGGCGTCGGCGTGGCGCTCAAGCTCGTGCTGGCGCTCGGCGGCAACGACCGCGAGGACGCGCTGTTCGCGCGCTACTGCACCCTCGCCGCCATCGGCACCATCGCCGACGTGATGCGCATGGAGGGCGAGAACCGCGCCATCGTCAGCATGGGCCTCGAAGCGATCGGGCACAGCGATTTTATCGGCCTGCACGCGCTGCTGCGCGAGGCCGGACTCGCGGGCAAGCCCATCTCGTCCATCCAGATCGGCTTCGTGCTCGCGCCGCGCATCAACGCCGCGGGGCGCATGGGCCGCGCGTCGCTCGCCGCCGAGCTGCTGCTCACCGACGACGAGGCAGAGGCCGAGCGCAAGGCAAAGGAGCTCTGCGACCTCAACCGCGAGCGGCAGAGCGTCGAGCAGGACATCTACGCCAAGGCCGTCGAGCAGCTCGAATCGCTGCCGCCGGAGGAAAAGTACGCGCTCGTCCTCGCGAGCGAGGATTGGCATCAGGGCGTGGTCGGCATCGTCGCCTCGCGCCTCAGCGAAAAATACTCCTGCCCCAGCTTCATGATCCACCTGCAGGGCGGAATGGGCAAGGGCTCGTGCCGCAGCTACGGCGGGTTCAATCTGTTCGGCGCGCTCGAAGCCTGCTCCGACCTTTTGGCCGGCTCCGGCGGGCATGAGCTCGCCGCCGGCTTTACCATCGAGGAGGCCAACATTCCCGCGTTTCGCAAGAAGATGAACAAGTACGTCCGCGAGCACACGGGCCGCGCGATGCCGGTGTCGTCCATCGCCGTCGACGCGGAGCTGACGCGCCCCGGGCTTGTCACGCTCGACGAGGTCGAGCGGCTTTCGGAGCTGGAGCCCTACGGCGCGGGCAACGACCGCCCCGTGTTCTGCTTCCGCGGCGCGCTGCTCGAAGCGGCGCAGAGCGTTGGGCAGAACCGCCATCTGAAGGTCCGGCTCCAAAAGGGGCATACTGCCTTTGAGGGCATCTTTTTCTCCGTCACGCCGGACGACGTCGGCATTGCCGCCGGCAGCCGCGTGGACGCGGCGTTCTATCTCCAGATCAACGAGTTCCGCGGCAGCCGCACCGTGCAGCTACAGCTACTTGACCTGCGCGCCGCGCGCTCGCCGAGCGCCCACGAATCGGAGCTGCTCACACTGCGCGATACGCTGCTCTCCGGCGGCGGATTGTCCCCGAGGGACGCGGCGCGGCTGCTGCCCTCGCGCGAACAATTCGTGCGCATCTGGCGCGTGCTGGAGCGCGACGCCGCCGACGGCGTGCTCTCCGGCCCCGAATTGCCGCTGCTGCGGCGCATCGCCTCGGAGCTGACCGGCGCGGAGTGCTTTGTGCGCGCGGCGCTGTGTCTCGATATCTTCGCCGAACGCGGGCTGCTGACGCTCGAACGCGCGGGAGACGTGCTGACGCTTCGCCTCACGTCCGAGGGCAAGAGGGTGGAGCTCGACGAAAACCCGTACCTCGCGCGCCTGCGCGACATATTATCTTAAAGGCAGAGGAGGTGACGAAGGCATGACCGTTCAAGAGCAATACGGCCATCTGGTCGATACCATAAAAAGCTACAACCCCGGCGCGGACTTCGCGATGATCGACAAGGCGTACCGTTACGCGGTGGAGCATCACGGGGAGCAGAAGCGCAAGGACGGCTCGCCGTACGTCACGCACCCCATCGCCGTGGCGCAGATCGTCGCCGAGGAGCTGCACCTCGACTCCGAGTCCATCGCCGCGTCGCTGCTGCACGACTGCATCGAGGACACCGACGCGACCTACGACGACATCGTCAAGGAGTTCTCTCCCACCATCGCCAATTTGGTCGAGGGCGTCTCCAAGCTCACCCGCGTGGTCTACACCACAAAGGAAGAAGAACAGATGGAGAACCTGCGCAAGATGCTCATGGCGATGGCGAAGGATATCCGCGTCATTCTCATCAAGATCGCCGACCGTACGCACAACATGCGCACGATGGAGTACCAATCCAAGGACAAGCAGCGGCAAAAGTCGCTTGAGACGATGGAAATCTACGCGCCCATCGCCCATCGCCTCGGTATGCAGCGCATCAAGTGGGAGCTGGAGGATACGTCGCTCAAGTATCTCGACCCCGTCGCCTACAACGAGATCGAGACGTCGCTGGAATCGAAACGCGAGGAATACGACGCGTTCCTCGCGCGCGTCACGAAGCAGATCGAGGACCGGCTGCGCGAGATGCACGTCCCGTTCCGCCGCGTCTACGGGCGCATGAAGCACCCGTACTCCATCTACCGCAAGATGTACGCCCAGTCGAAGACGATGGACGAGGTGCTCGACCTGTTCGCGTTCCGCATCATTGTCGACACCGTGGCGGACTGCTACAACGTGCTCGGCATTATCCACGACCTTTACCATCCGCTGCTGGGCCGGTTCAAGGACTATATCGGCACGCCCAAGCCCAATATGTACCAATCGCTGCACACGACGGTCATGGGCAAGAGCGGTATCCCGTTCGAGGTGCAGATCCGCACGCAGGAGATGCACGAGATCGCCGAGTACGGCATCGCGGCGCATTGGAAGTACAAGCGCGGCATTGCCGGCGCGGCGCACGAGGGCACCTACGAGTGGGTGCGAAAGCTGCTTGAAAATCAGGAAAACACCGACGCGGAGGAGTTTATCCACACCTTAAAGGTGGATATGTTTTCCGATGAAGTGTTCGTCTTTTCTCCCGCGGGCGACGTGACGAACCTGCCCGCCGGCGCGACGCCCATCGACTTTGCCTACAGCGTCCACAGCGCCGTCGGCAACCGCATGGTCGGCGCGAAGGTCAACGGCCGCATCGTGCCGCTGGACTACAAGCTGCAAAACGGCGACATCGTCGAGATCCTGACCGCGAACAACGCGCACGGCCCGAGCCGCGATTGGCTGACCATCGCCCAATCCAGCGAGGCGCGCAGCAAGATCCGGCAATGGTTTAAAAAGGAAAAACGGCCGGAGAACATTGTAAACGGCCGCGCGTCGTTTGAGGCCGAGCTCAAGCACGCCGGCGTCCCGCTCAGCGTGGTCGCGGGTACGGAGCTGGAAGCGACGCTGCTGAAAAAGCTTCCGTATCAGACGATGGACGACATGTACGCCGCCATCGGCTACGGCGGCTTCTCCGCCCAGAAGGCGGTGGGCCGTATCCACGAGGAGATCCAGCGTCTCAAGCGCCAGCAGCAGGCGCAGAACGAGGCGACCGAGCCGGTCCCCGACGACCCGAGCGCGACGCGTCCCGCTATCCCGCAGCGCGCCAAGAGCGAGCAGGGCATCATCGTGGAAGGGCTCTCGAACTGCCTCGTCAAATTCTCGAAGTGCTGTACGCCCGTGCCGGGCGACGACATCGTGGGCTTCATCACGCGCGGCTACGGCGTGTCCGTCCACCGCTGCGACTGTCCGAACGCTGCGCCCGAGCGGCGCAGGCCGGAAGAAGCCGGACGCTGGATCAAGGTCACTTGGGGCAGCGACGTGCGCGAGAGCTATCTCACGTCGCTGGAGGTATTCGCGAAGGACAGCGCGCATTTGGTGATGGACGTCTCGACCGCGCTGTCCACGACGAACACGCGCGTCAAGTCGCTTTCCGCCGACGCCACCGCGGACGGCTACGCCGTCGTACGGCTGCTGATCTACGTCGCGGACAGCGAGCAGCTCAAGTCGGTGATGAAAAAGCTCAACCAAATCGGCGGGGTCATGAAGGTCGATCGGCCTGCCGGATGACGCCCCTTGCAGGGGCGGGCGGAATCTCCCGTGAACGCCCGCTTCCCGCAGGGAAGAAAGGAAATTATATGAAAGCGGTATTATCAAAGGTAAAGAGCGCCTCCGTCACGGTCGACGGCAAGACCGTGGGGCAGATCGGCGAGGGCTTTTTGATCCTCCTCGGCGTCACGCACGGGGACACGGAGGTACAATGCCAAAAGCTCGCGGACAAGCTGTGCTCGCTGCGCGTCTTTGACGACGAGAACGACAAGATCAACCTCTCGCTCGACGACGTCGGCGGCGAGATTTTGGTGATTTCCCAATTCACGCTCTACGGCAACTGCCGCAAGGGCCGCCGCCCCGAATTTTTGAGCGCCGCGCGGCCCGAGGCCGCCATTCCGCTCTATGAGAAATTCGTCGCGCTCTGCCGCGAGAAGGGCTACCGCGTCGAGACCGGCGAGTTCGGCGCGCACATGGAGGTCGAATCCGTCAACAACGGCCCGTTCACGCTGGTCGTGGACACGAACGATTTAAAATAGACTTCAAGGAGAAACGATACATGAAATTAGCCGAAGCCTTGCAGGAACGCGCGGACCTGAACCGCAAGCTGGACGAGCTGCGCGAGCGCCTGTCCAACAACGTCATCGTGCAGGAGGGCGAGAAGCCCCTCGAAGACCCGAACGAGCTGCTCGCGCAGCTCGACGGCGCAATCGCGCGGTTCGAGGAGCTGGCGGCCCGCATCAACAAAACGAACGCCGCCACCGCCGACGGCGGCGAGACGATCACCGCGCTCATTGCCCGCAAGGACGCGCTGACGCAGCAGGTGCGCGCGTACCGCGACGCCGTCAATTGGGCGAGCCAGACCGGCCGCCGCGCCCGCGGCACGGAGATCAAGGTGCTCGCCGCCGTGGACGTGCGCGCGCTCCAGCAAAAAACCGACAAGCTGGCGCAGGAGCTGCGCAAAATCGACAACCGCATCCAGGAGCTGAATTGGAAAACCGAGCTGTTGTAAGCATATTGTTGTTAGTCTGCGGGGCGAATGCAGCCTCTGCGGCCGAGGAATGAGCCGCCGGCTTGGAGAAAGCATCTATGTTGGCTGCCGCTTGGGGCACGGCGGAGGGTTCAAGTCCCTTTCTTACGGTTACGCCCCCGATCGCGCACGCGCGCATCGTCACGGCGCACAGCGCATCACCATGTATTGACCGCAGACGAGGGTAGGGCTTGGGGATTTTATTTGTGAGGTTTGTGCGATGAAAATCATTCGCAATATTTTGGGCGAGCTTGCGACCAACTGCTACATTCTCATCGACGATGACACGAGGGAGGCGGCGGTCATCGACCCCGCCGACGAGGCGGAGACGCTGCGCGGCGAAATCGAACGCGCGGGCGCGACGCTCCGATATATCCTGCTCACGCACGGGCACCGTGACCATACGCTCGCCGCGCCGAAGCTCCACGAGCTGTTCCCCGACGCGGCGGTCTATATCCACGGCGCGGACAAGGGACAGGTGGGCATCTACCGCTATCCAATGGACGAGCTGATCGGCTCCGAATTAAAGTTCTACGACGACGGCGATACGCTGCCGCTCGGCAATCTGACCGTTGAGGTCCTCCACACCCCCGGGCACACCGGCGGCTCGGTGTGTCTGCGCGTCGGGAACGCGCTGTTCACCGGCGACACGCTGTTTGCCGGCTCGATGGGCCGCATCGACCTGCCCGGCGCGCAGCCGGACAAGATGATGTCCTCCCTCGCGCGGCTCGCGAAGCTTGAAAGCGACTATGACGTCTACCCCGGGCACATGGAGACGACCACCATGACGCGCGAGCGCCGCAATAATATGTATCTGAACATGGCGCAATGAAGCTGCAGCTCGTCGGACACAACGAAAAATACGCGCTGGAGCAAAGCCTGCTGACGCTGTTCCCCGGGGAGCGCCCCGTCTACGGCGAGGTCGGGGACGGCGACGCCCGCTGGGCGGTCGTCACGATGGCGGAGGACGCGGAACGCGTCGAATTTGTCACCGAGCTCGGCTATGACGGCAAGACGGCGCGTCGCGCCTACGCCTGCCCGCTCTCCGGCGACGGCTACGCCCGCGAGGGGCAGCGCCGCCACGCGCTGGGGCTGAGCTTTTTCGGCGCGGCAAAGGACGCGCTCGGCATGACGCCGCCGTGGGGCAGCCTGACGGGCGTGCGCCCGACGAAGGTCGCGCTCGCGCTGCTCAAAGAGGGCGGGCGCGGGTACGCCGACCGCGAGCTGGCGGAAACATACTCTGTCACGCCGCCGCGACGCGCTCTTGCCATCGAAGCCGCCGAGGCGGGGCAGATTGCCGCCGCAGCGCTTGCGCCCAACGATATTTCGCTCTACGTCGGTATCCCGTTCTGCCCGACGCGCTGCGCCTATTGCAGCTTTGTCGCGCAGAGCGTCGAAAAGACCTTCGCCGCGGTCGAGCCGTATCTTGACGCGCTGTGCGCCGAGATCGAAGCGGCAGGCGCGATGGTACGCGAACGCGGCCTGCGCGTCAAGTCCTTTTACATGGGCGGCGGCACGCCGACCACGCTGAGCGCGGCGCAGATGGACAGGCTATTGTCGGCGCTGGAAACGCATTTTGACTTCGCCGGCCTCGCGGAGCTGACCATCGAGGCGGGCCGCCCCGACACGATCACGGCGGATAAGCTCCGCGTTTTGCGCGCCCACAACGCGACGCGCCTGAGCGTCAACCCGCAGTCGATGAACGACGCGGTGCTCTCCGCCATCGGCCGCCGCCACACGGCGGACGACATTCGCCGCGCCATGACCCTCGTCCGTGCCGCGGGCTTTCCGCACGTCAACATGGACCTGATCGCGGGCCTGCCCGAGGACACGCCGGCAAGCTTCGGGCGATCGCTCGACGAATGTCTGGGGCTGCTTGCCGACAACATCACCGTGCACACGCTGTCGCTCAAAAAGGGCAGCCGCATCACGCTGGAGGGGAGCCGTATCCCAAGCGCGGAGGACGTCGCGCAAATGCTGGACTACGCGAACGAGACGCTGCGTAAACATGGATATGCGCCTTATTATCTCTACCGGCAGAAGTACATGTCCGGCAGCTTCGAGAACGTCGGCTGGGCGCGCCCGGGCGCGGAGAGCCTGTACAACATCTACATCATGGAGGAGCTGCACGGCATCCTGAGCCTCGGCGCGGGCGGCTCGACCAAGATGGTCGGGCGCGGCGAAAGCGGCGAAGCGCTTATTCGCCGCGCGTTCAACGCGAAGTATCCCAAGGAGTACATCGAGCGCCCCGAAAAATGGCGGGCGAACCTCGACGAGTTCGCGGGATTTTATCGGAACATGCTGGAAAGGTCGTAAAAAAGCCTATGGCGGAAGCGAAAAAGCAATCGTTTTTCGGCGGCGCGGCGGTGCTTGCCGCCGGCGTCATCATCGTCAAGATCATCGGCGCGATCTACAAGATCCCGCTCAATAATATCCTCGGCCCCGAGGGCGCGGCGGACTTCTACAACGCCTACAACATCTACGCGGCGCTGCTGACGATCTCCACCACGGGCCTGCCCGTGGCGCTGTCCAAGATGGTGTCCGAGGCGAACACCTTCGGACGCGAGAATCAGGCGCGGCGCATCTTCCGCGTCAGCGCGGCGACGTTCCTGACCCTCGGCGTTATCTCGTTTTGCATCATGTGGTTCGGCAACGAGTGGTGCGCGCGGCTGCTCACCAATCCCCGCGCCGCGTTCGGCATCAAAATGCTCGCGCCCGCCGTCGTCTGCGTCGGCGGCCTGTCCGCCTTCCGCGGCTACGCGCAGGGCAGCTTCCGCATGACCCCCACCTCCGTCAGCCAGATCATCGAGGCGGTGTGCAAGCTGGTCGTCGGCCTCGCGCTGGCGCAGTTTCTGCTCCGCATCGGGCGCGACGTATCCGTCGCCGCCGGCGGCGCGATCGCGGGCGTCACGGTCGGCACCGTGCTCGCGCTCGCCTATATGGCGGCAGACTATCTGCGCCATCGCGTGAAAACCGCGTCGAGCGACGTGCCGGATGAAACGGGCGCGATCTTGAAGCGCCTCATTGCCATCGCCGTGCCGATCACCCTCTCCTCCTCGATGGTCTCCGTCTTTACGCTCATCGACACCTCGCTCGTGCAGGGGCAGCTCCAAAACGCGCTGGGCTACTCCATCGACGAGATGCGCTACCTGTACGGCACCTATTCCTCCGGCATGAACCTCTACAACCTGCCGTCGTCGATGATGACGGCGCTGACGATCTCGGTCATTCCCGCGGTTTCCGGCGCGCTCACCAGGCGCGACCGCGTGGGCGCCGCGCGGCTCGTCGGCTCGTCCCTGCGCGTGACGGGCCTGCTCGCGTTTCCGATGGGCCTCGGGCTCTGGGCGCTGGCGGAGCCGATCTTCGGGCTTCTCTATCCGCGCTACGACAGCGTGCTCGGCGGTCAGCTGCTGGCGGTGCTGGGGCTTGCGTCGATCTTCGTCTGCCTGATGCTGATCGCGAACTCGATCCTACAAGCGCACGGGCACGTCCGCATGCCGGTGCTCACGATGTTCATCGGCGGCGTCATCAAGGTCGTGATGAACTTTCATCTCACCGCCGTTCCGTCGGTCAATATCCACGCCGCGCCCATCGGCACGCTGACCTGCTTCGCGGTCGTGGCGGCGCTGAACCTGCTGCTCGTCTACCGCACGGTGGAGCATAAGCCGAATTACTTCGCGCTGTTCACCAAGCCGCTGCTCGCGGCGCTCGTTATGGCGGTTTGCGCCAAGGGCTGCCACGCGCTGCTCGCCGCGTACGTCCCGCTCGGCGGGACGCCGGGGCGCGTCTTCAACGTCGGCGTGTCCGTCGCGCTCGCCGTCGTCGTGTACGCCGCGCTCGTCGTGGCGCTGCGCGTCATCACGAAGGACGACCTCGCGCTGCTGCCCAAGGGCGACAGGCTCGGCAGGCTGCTGCGCGTCAAATGAAAGGATCGGTATGGCAACATTTCCCGAAAAGGACAAATACACCTACGACGACCTCGTCGAGCTGCTGAGGATTCTGCGCGCGCCGGACGGCTGCCCCTGGGACCGCGAGCAGACGCACCTCAGCAACCGCCGCAATTTTCTGGAGGAGGCCTACGAGGCCGCCGAGGCGTTTGACCGCGACGACCCCGCGCTGATGTGCGAGGAGCTGGGCGACATGCTGATGCAGGTGCTGTTCAATATCCACATCGAGGAGGACGCGGGCCGCTTCACCGCCGACGACGTGACCGACCACGTCGTGCGCAAGCTCATCTACCGTCACCCGCATGTGTTCAGCAACGCGCGGGCGGATTCCGCCGAGGAGGTCCTCGCCAATTGGGAGCAGCTCAAGCGGAAGGAAAAAGGGCAGCGGTCCGCCGCCGACGCGCTCGACGCCGTCGCGCGCTCGCTGCCCGCGCTCTGGCGGGCGGACAAGCTGCTCAAGCGCGCCGGCTACAGCGGACTGGGCGCCGTAAACGTGCCGGACGAGCTTTCGGACGCCGTCCGCGCGATGCGGGAGGCGGCGGAGGCGTTCGACCGCGACGACCCCGACATGATGTGCGAGGAGCTGGGCGACATGCTGATGCAGGTGCTGTTCAACATCCACATCGAGGAGGACGCGGGCCGCTTCACCAC
>JAFTGG010000241.1 GCA_017458025.1 Oscillospiraceae bacterium
GGCGTCCGCGGCTCGCTGCGGCGTTTCCGCTACGGCCGCCGATTCCCGCTCGGGCCGCGCGGCGTCCGAGGTGAGCGCATCGAGCGCGCGGCGGATATCTCCGTCGCTGACGGCGGGCGAGGCCTGCTCAACCGGCGCGGCGAGCGCCTCCGGCATCGGAACAGGCACGGCGAACATCGGCGCGAACGGGATGAGCAGCCGTGCCAGAACGACCGCCCACAGCATGAGGAACGTGCGCTTGGGCAAGAATTGCCGCAGAAGAAGGCGCAAAAGCGCGATGCCGGCGATCAAAATTGCGCCGGAAAAGGTCATTTGAGAAAGACTCATAAATTTCACCTCATTCCAATCTGTCTATCATATCGCGCAGCTTTTCGAGCTCTCCGGCGGACAACTGCCTGCTGCCCAGCAGCGCGGCAAACAGCTTGTCGGCGGAGCCGTCGAACAGCTTGCCGATCAGCGCGTCCGTCTCGGCGCGCTGCACGTCTTCCTTTTTGACGAGCGCGCGGCATAAAAAGTTCGGCTCCGAGCGCTCCACCGCGCCCTTTTCGATGCAGCGCTTGATGAGCGTGTAGGTCGTGTTCACGTTCCAACCCACCTCGTCGCCCAATACGTCCGCGATATGCTTTGCCGTCGTCTCGCCCTCGCGCCAGATGACATTCATCACCTTCAGCTCCGAATCCTGCAGCTTCTTGTCCATGACTGTATCCTCCAAACTACTGCTGTAGTATAGCCATACTACCACAGTCGTAACAGCTTGTCAATACTACAATTGTAGTTTTTTGCAAAAAATAACGGCGGGCGCAGACGCGCCCGCCGTTTATGCGGTGTTTTGGCCTGTTACAGCCCCGGAATGCCGAGCCCGCCGAGGCCGAGACTGCTGGTGAGCGCGTTCATGCTGGCGCTCATGGCGTCCTCCGCCTGGCGCAGCGCCTCGTTGACCGCCGACATGACGAGGTCCTGCAGCATTTCGACGTCCTCGGGATCGACCGCCTCGGGCTTGATGGCGAGCGCCGTCACCTCTTTTTTGCCGTTGACCGTCGCGCTGACCGCGCCGCCGCCGACACTGACGGTGAAGGTCTTCTCCTCGACCTCCTGCTGCTTTTTCGCCATGTCCTCCTGCATCTTCATCAACTGCTGCTGCATGGCCGCCTGCTTCATGGACGCGCCGCTGCCGTTGGAGAAGCCGCGCCGCGCGCTGTATCCCTTTGCCATCGTTGTATCCTCCGTCTTATTTAATCGTGAATCCGTCAAATTTGCCGCTCATCTGGAGCAGATCCTGCATTTTGTCGTGCTTTTCGCCCTCGATCGTACCAATCTCAAAGCGCACCGTAATGGGCTGCCCGACGGCGTCCGCCGTCACTTCGGAGAGCACCCGCGTCACCTCCGGCGTGTCGAGGCGGGATTTCTGGATATCCGTGCCGCAGTAAACCGTCAGTACGCCGCCGCTCAGACGGCCTTTCGCCATGCCGACGAACGCGCGCTTATCCGGCGCGAGGCGGTTTTTGTAGTTCTCCATCAGGCGCGCGAACACCGCGCCGTCGTCTGCCGTATTCTCCGGCGCAGGCTTGGGCTCAGGCTCAGGCATAGGCTCGGGCTCAGGCTCGGGCATAGGCGCGGGAGCGGCCGCGATCGGTTCGCCATAGGGCGGCGGGCCGTCCTCCTCGGGCGCGCCCTCCCATGAGGGGGTATCCTCCGCCATAGAGGGAGGGTCAAAATCGGGCGTGTGCGTCGGCGGCGGCGTCTGCGCCGCGGGCGAGCCCGCATACGCCGCGCCCGCCGCAAGCCGATCTTCGATGCGCGCGATGCGCGCGTTCAGAGCCGTCAGGTCGCCGGAGAGCCCCTCGTCGCAGAGGCGCAGCAGGCACAGCTCCGCGTCTGTACGGCGGTTGACGCTGTTTTGCAGCGCCGCCGAGGTCTCCTGCAAAATGGTGCAGATTTGGATCAGCCGCGTGTTGGACGCCGCCTTGCGCAGCGGCGCGAGCGTCTTGTCGTCATAGCCGCCGCTGAGCAGCGCCGCGCCGCCCTCGGGCGCGGTGGACGAGATCAACAGGTCGCGGGCGAGCGTCGACAGCTCGCCGAGCACCGCGCCCACGTCCTTGCCGCCGGCGTAGAGCTTATGGAGCAGCAGCAGCGCCGCCTTGGCGTCGCGTTGTAGAATGAAGCCCAGCATCTGCGCGGTCTGCACGTTGCCCGCGAGGCCGAGGGTGTCAAGCACCTCCTGCGCGCCGATACTGCCGCCGGCCGCGGCGCATTGATCTAATAGACTTAGAGCATCTCGTAGCGCGCCGTCCGATAATCTGGCGAGCAATTCCGCCCCGTCCGGCATTAAGTCTATTTGTTCCTGCCGCGCAACATGGGCGAGCCGCGCCTCGATATCGCGCGGCAGAATACGGCGGAACGCGAAGCGCTGACAGCGGGAGAGAATGGTCGCGGGCACCTTGTGCAGCTCCGTGGTCGCGAGCACGAACATCAGGTGCTCCGGCGGCTCTTCGAGGATTTTGAGCAGCGCGTTGAACGCCGCGGTAGAAAGCATGTGAACCTCGTCCACGATGTAAACCCGCTTTTGGACCTGCGCGGGGGAGTAGATCGCTTCGTCGCGCAGCGCGCGGACGTTGTCGACGCCGTTGTTGGACGCGGCGTCCAGCTCCGTCACGTCGAGGAACGCGCCCGACTCGATGCCGAGGCAGGAGGGGCAGGCGTTGCACGGGTCGCCGTCCTGCGGGTTTTCGCAGTTGACCGCCTTGGCGAGGATCTTCGCGCAGGTGGTCTTGCCGGTGCCGCGCGTGCCGGTGAACAGATACGCGTGGCTCAGCCGCCCCTCGGCGACCTGACGCTTGAGCGTCGAGGTGATATGCTCCTGCCCGACCACGTCGGAGAAGGTCTTGGGCCGGTATTTGCGGTATAGCGCCTGATACAAGAACATACCCCCTTAAAAATCAGTTCCTCCGCAGACTGCCGCGGGACCGGCGCCCTTGCGGCGCATGAACGGTCCCGCTTAATGCTGCTCGGTTCCCCGCCTGACATGGTTCGCGGGTATCCATCGCGCAAGACCGGTCCCGCAGCAGTCTGCGGAGGACATCGCTGAATATTTTACTATAGGAACGATAAAGTTGCAACAAGAAATTTTGCGTTTTTTGAAAATCAGGGCTTTACAAATCTAAAAAACTGTGGTATTGTACTTGGGCTGAACAGAATATGGGCCTGTAGCTCAGTTGGGACGCCCGCCGCAGCGGGCGTGCGGCGAGCAACTGCCCAAGGGCGGCTCTTAGCGAGTCGCGGAGCGTACGCAGTGCTGTTTGGCAGCAATTGAATATGGGCCTGTAGCTCAGTTGGGAGAGCGTACGGTTCGCATCCGTAAGGTCGTGGGTTCGAATCCCTTCAGGTCCACCAAAACAGCACGGTAATTCCGATAGAATTACCGTGCTGTTTTTTGCGCAAAAGCCGCTATTCGTTCCGATATTCGCTCGGAGTCATGCCGTATTTCTTTTTGAACGCGTCCTTGAAATAATTGCTGCCCGAGAAGCCGCAGCGAAGCGCGATCTGCGTAACGGTGTCGTCCGTGGAGACCAGCTCGGTCGCGGCGTGCCGGAGCCGGGTCAGGACCAGATACTCGTGTATGCTGATGCCGGCGGCCTCGCGGAATTTCCGGCTGAGGTAGTTGGGGCTGAAGCCCGCGGCAGTGGCGATATCCGCCGCCGTGATGGCGCGCATGTAGTTTTTGCTGATAAACCGCGCGGCGAGCAGCACCTGGCGGTCGGCGGTGTGAATGTCGGCGGGCACGTCCTGCGAAAACGTGCAGACGCGGACGCACAGCAGGAACAACTCCTGTAGCTGGAAGTAGAGGATCTGGGCGCTCTGCGCGTCGCCGATGCGCGCCTCCGCGGCCATGCGGGAGAAGAGCGCGGCGACGTGGTCGCGATAGGCGTCCGGCACCTGGAAGATCTGCGTCTGCAAAAAAAAGTCCGCGCCCTGCGGCAGCGCGGACAGCACCGCCTCGCTGACGTCTTCGCTGCGGAAATAGATGTCGACGCGCTTGCACGCGCCGAACAGATAGCGCGTGAAATGCAGGGTCCGCGGCGGGATCAGGACAAAGTCGCCGCCGCGCAGATCGTGCATATTGTCGTCGATCATAAAGCGGCACGCGCCGCGCTCCACATAGTAGAGCTCAAAATACGGGTGGTCGTGCTGGACGACCATGCTGTAGCCCGCTTTCCGCACCGCGCGCTCGATATGGACGCGGCTGATGCCGCTTGTTCTGGTTCGTATCTCTTTGTGCATTTTTACGAATTTACCGTCTGTGTTGAAAAATCGGTATTTTGCGCTTTTTCCATTTCAAAATCTGTAGCTAGCTTGGGCGCTTTGCCATAAAATATAAAGGAATTTTAACACAAGTTGAGCGATTTGAACAGAAAACTCCAGCAGAAGAGCGTCAAGGACGCGAACGCGCTCGTCATGACCACGATATCGCCCGCGAGCGCGGCGTCTCCGCCCATTTGTTCCGCCATCGTAAACGAGGCGACGGCGGTGGAGGAGGCGAAGATCGCCAGCAGCGTGACGAGCTCGATCCCGCGGAAGCCGCACGCGACGGCGACGCTGAGCACGAGCGCGGGCGCCAGGACCAGCCGCCCGAGGCAGACCGCGGCGAGCTCTTTGGCGTGCTCCCTGGCGCCGCTGAAGCGGAAGAACGCGCCGAGCAAAAAGAGCATCAGCGGGCTTGCGGCGCGGCCCATATCGCGCGCCGCCGTTTCCAGCGGCGCGGGCAGCTTGACGTCGAACACAAGGCACAGCAGCCCGAGCACGCTGCCGATGATGAGCGGGTTTTTGAGAATGTCGAGCAGCAGCTTCCGGACGCTCGCTTTTTTCCCGTTATAGCTTTCCAGCGTGATAACCGCCAGCACGTTGAAGGTCGGCGCGACGATCGCGCCCATCATCGCGGTGACGCCGATGTCGCCGCCCTCGCCGACGAGCCCTCCCACGAACGGCAGGCCGAGGATCAGGAAGTTCGAGCGGTATATGCCCTGCACGACCACGCCGCGCCGCTCGCGGGCGTCGACGAAGCGGGCCGCATAGGCGAGGCTCAGGCCGAAGACGGCGAGGATCGCGCAGACGGTGAAGACCATCAGCTGCGGGCGGACCGCGGAGGACAGGTCGGAAGTATACACATTATAAAAGCACATCACGGGCATAAACGCCTTGAACGCGACGGCGTTCATGCGCGAAACCTCGGTTTCGCGGATCATGCCGGCGCGCTTCGCGGCGTAGCCCGCGGCGACGATGATGGAAATGGGCAGAATGGCGTTGAGGCAGATCCACAAGCTGTTCATCGCAATACTCCGTTTACAGTTTCGTTTGATAACCTTATCAGAGGTTTGGGGAGGAGTCAATATGCAGATCGGTATTCGGCTTCATGACGTCAACTCCGACGCGCCGGCGGAGGAGCAGACCCTCGAGGCGCGGGCGGCAAAGGCGCGCGAGGAGGGGTTCTCCTGTGTGCATTTGGCGCTCGCCAAGTGCATCAAGGACGTCACGTTCGACGACGCGGCGCTGACCGAGGGGCTTGCCGCCTATGTGCGCCGCGTGTTCCGGCAAAACGAGCTGGACGTCGCCGTGCTGGGCTGCTATTTGAATCTGGCGCACCCCGACGAGGCGAAGCTGCGGGAGTTCCAATCCCGCTACTACGGCAGCCTCCGCGTGGCGGCGGCCGCGGGCATCGGCATGGTCGGCACCGAGACCGGCGCGCCGAACGCCGCGTACCAGCTAGACGCCGACACCCACGGCGACGAGGCGCTGCGCACGTTCATACGCAACCTCGCGCCGGTGGTCGCATGCGCCGAGCGGTACGGCGTCACGATGGCGATCGAGCCGGTGTGGAACCACATCGTCTATAATGCAGACCGCGCGCTCGAGGTGCTGCGCGCGATCGGCAGCCGGAACCTTCGCATCATCTTCGATCCGGTGAACCTGCTCGGCATGGAGAACGTCGACGACCGCGAGCGCGTCATCGGCGACGCGATGGAGAAGCTCTGCGACCACATCGCGATGGTGCACATAAAGGATTTTAAGCGTCAGGACGGCAGGCTTGTAAGCATCGCCGCCGGCACGGGCGAGATGGATTACACGGAGATCGCGCGCTTCATCAAGGCGCGCAAGCCCTATATTCAGGCAACGCTTGAGAACACGAGCAACTTGAGCGCCGTCAGCTCCCGCGAGCTGATCGAGCGGATCTACGCCTCCGTTTGACGGTTGCACCACGGCACGCGGCCGGCGACGGCGGGCGACTCGAAGAACCGCGCCGTCTTGTCGCGTGCGGTGTCGTTCCATTTATCGAAGCCCTCGGGCGCGATGTGCGCGCCGTAGGCGCAGTTCTCAAAGCGGGCGAGCCCACAGTCGCGCCACGGACGCGCGAGGTAGACGCCGCGGACGCCGTCCTCGGCGGTGAAGCGGCACTCGCGGAACAAAAAGCCGCTTGTCTGGGAAAGCGCGTGCGCGGGCGCGGCGACGTAGCCGACGTTCCGCGCGTCCCGCAGCGAGCGGATCTCGCAGCGGTCAAACACGGCGCTGCCGCAGCCGAAGATGAAATCCACCGTGCCCTCGATGCGGCAGTTCGCGAAGCGCTGGGCGAGCGGGCGGCCGGCGCGCAGATCGTCCGTCAGGAACCCGTCGTAGCGCTCGATGAGATCTTTCGGCAGCGGACCGAGAAACAGCGTGTCCTGCGTGGACGAGAGGACGCAGTCCTCCATGACGAAACCGTCGCCATAGACCGTCAGCGCGACCTCCTGCCCTTTTATTTCGGGGCGCAGCGCGTCGTTGACGACGGAGAGGCCCTTCATCGTGACGCCGTCGGCGCAGACCGCGAGGGTCCATGTCCGAAACGTGTTGTATTCCCTGCCGTCCGCGTGGAGCTTGTTCGCGTAGTCGTCCCAGATCAAAACGGTGTCCTCCGCGCCCTCGCCGAGCAGCGTGAGGCCGGGGACGGCGAGCTTCAGCTTCTGCCGGTACACGCCGGCGGCGATATGGACGACAGAGCCCGATTCTGCGCGGTCGAGCGCCGATTGCAGATCGTCGCCGGGGCGGATAAAGAGCTCCTGCATGACGTGAACGCCTCCTCTTTTCCATCTTGCACAATTTTGACGCTTCGTATTGTAGCAGATTGCCAAAAGAATGAAAAGAGGGACGAAGGAACATGTCCTTTTTGTACATAAAGTCCAACGTTTTTGCTATGTACGGACGGACTGAAATCCAATTATAATGACGAGAGTACCCTGAGAAAGTATGGGAGAAAAAGGATCGTTCTATGAATCGCCGGCTTTCTTTTCAACAGTACCGGACCATCGACCTGACGCTGTTCGCGGTCATGCTCGCCATATCCGAAGCGGTTATCGTCACGGCGGCGAGGCGGTGGTTTCCGGAGCAGCTCTACACGGTGTCCGTCGTGGCGGCGATCACCGCGATCGTGATGATCCGCTGGGGGGCGTTTGCCGCGTTCCACGCGTTTTTCGGAGGGTTCGTCTTCTGCGCGCTGTCCGGCGGGACGGTGGAGCAATACATTATATATAGTGCCGGCAACCTGCTGTCCCTGCTCTCGCTGCTTCTGATCCGCGCGTTCGGCAAGGAACGTATTCGCGAGGACAGCTTTCTCGCCGTCGCGTTCGCGCTGTGTACGCAACTGCTGATGCAGCTCGGGCGCGCGGCGGTCGCGCTCGCGCTGGGCGCGGAGCCCGCGCGCTGCGCCGGCTTTATCACCACGGATGTTCTTTCGGGCCTGTTCACGGCGCTGATCGTCTGGATCGCGCGGCGGCTCGACGGGATATTGGAGGACCAAAAGCATTATCTTCTCCGTGTCAACAGGGAAGAGGAAAAAGGAGGATTTTGATGAAAGCAAAAGCGGCAGATTTTCTCATCTACGACGAAGCGACGGATTCTTACCGCGAGAATCCCGAGCAAGCCGTGCGCGATGACGTGGAGAAACACTATTGGCTCCATGTCGGGCGCACGATCCTGAAGGACTGGCGGCTGTACATCATGCTGATCCCGATGCTGTTGGTCTTTCTGTTCTGGCGCTACTTCCCGATGTACGAGTTGCTCGGCTGCTTTAAGGTATCGGACGAGGTCCTGCCGGTATCGCAGCAGTTGTTCTCCGGCTTCTCGTATTTCAAGCGCCTGCTGGTCGGCGGAGACGACTTGTCCCGCGAGTTCTGGCGCGCCATGCGCAACACCTTCATTCTGAGCTTCTACGGCCTGTGCTTCGGCTTCCCGATGCCGATCATTCTCGCGCTGTTCTTCAACGAGATCAAGTCGAACATCGCGCGCAGCGTTTATCAGGTGCTGACGTATCTGCCGAAGTTCATGTCCACGGTCGTCATGACCTCGCTGGTCGTGATGCTCGTGAAGCAGGGCTCGCTGACGAGCGGCATGGGCATCGTGTCGCAGGCGCTCGCCTCGCTCGGCTGGGTGTCGCAGGACGTGGCAAATTCGGGCCTGCTCAACAACCCGGCGTTCTTCCGGCCGGTCTACATCATCAGCGGCATTTGGGAGGGCGCGGGCTACGACAGCATCGTGTTCTTCGCCGCGATTATCGCCATCTCGCCCACGAGCTATGAGGCGGCGCAGATCGACGGCGCGGGCAAGATGGCGCAGATGCGCTACGTCGTGCTGCCGAGCATCCTCTCCACCATCGTCATCATGCTCATCACGCGTATCGGCTCGCTGCTGAACATCGGCTATGAAAAGGTGCTGCTGCTCTATAACACCAGCACCTACGTCACCGCCGACGTGGTCTCGACCTTCGCCCAGCGCTACGGCCTCGCGGGCGCGGCAAAGGGCATCGCCTCCGCGGCGGAGATGATGAACAACGTCGTCGGCATGCTGCTGGTCATCGGCGCGAACACCATCGCGCGCAAGGCGTCCGACGTGTCGCTCTACTAAGGAAAGGAGATCGCCATGAAAAGAAAACTTGAGATCTCCGAGCTGATCTTTAAAATCATCAGCTACACGCTGCTCACCGTGTTCGCGCTGGCGTGCCTGTACCCGTTTGTCTACGCGATCTCGGCGGCGGTCAGCGGCCGCTCGGCGGTGGAGTACGGACAGATCGTCCTGTTCCCGAAGGACGTGCAGTTCGACGCGTTCAAGCGCATGTTCAGCGACAACATGTTCTGGAACGCCTACTCGAACACGCTGTTCATCACGTTCTACGGCACGGTCTGGGCGCTGCTGTATTCGATCCTCGGCGCCTACGCGCTCTCGAAGCGGCGGCTGCTGTTCCGAAAGTTCTTCAACTTCTTCCTCGTGTTCACGATGTGGTTCGCGGCCGGCATCGTGCCCCAATATCTGAACTACCTTGACACGCAGAAGGTGTTCATGTCCGTGGGCATCACGGACGACAAGTGGCTCGTCGTCATCGCGATGGGCATGGCGGCGATGAACATCATCCTGCTGCGCAACGCCTTTGAAGGCGTGCCCAGCGAGATCGAGGAGGCCGCCATCGTCGACGGCGCCAGCGAGTTCCAGGTGCTCAGCAAGGTGTACCTCCCGATGAGCAAGTCCACGATCGCGACGGTCGCGCTGTTCTTCGGCATCAGCCGCTGGAACGGCTACTTCTGGGCGCGCCAGATGATCTCCAACTCCAACGAGCACCCGCTGCAGGTCTTTATCCGCCTGCGTCTCGAGGAGTTCACCGACGCCGAGGCTATGGCGGGCTGGAACCAGCCCTACGCTTCAGACTCGGTCATCTACGCGCTGATCGTGTGCTCCATCGTGCCGATCCTGATTATCTACCCGTTCATTCAGAAGTACTTCGCCAAGGGCACCAATGTCGGCGGCGTCAAGGAATAAGCAATCCGTAGTTCCACCGGGCAAACCGGAAAACGATAATATTTAGGAGGATACTATGAAAAAGAGCAAATCCCTCATCGCGCTGCTTCTGGCAGTTTCGATGCTTGCCGTGCTGCTGACCGGCTGCGGCAACAAAATCGACGTGGACAGCTACGAGCAGCCCACCCAGCCCGCGGCGACCACGCCGGCGGCCGGCTCGCAGAGCGGACAGACCGACGCCGCGCCTGCGGAGCTGACCTACGCGAACGGCACCGTGCTCCGCATGGCGACCGGCTACAACTCCACCAAGACCGGCCTGAGCCTCGACGCCGAGGTCGCGGGCGAGGGCATTACGCTCGCCGACGGCAATACCTATCACGCCGGCGACCTGAAGCCGACCTGGGTCGAGGTCCAGAACGTCCTCGGCATCAAGATCGAGGATAAGTACCAGGGCAACAGCGCCTCCAGCGAGTTCGACTATTGGAAAGAGCGCATGGGCGACGTCGATATGCTCTCCGGCACCGCCAGCAAGCTCACCGAGTATGGCGAGCAGGGCGTCGTCGTCAACATCGGCGAGTATCTCGACCAGATGCCGAACTTCAAAGCCTACCTTGAGGCGAACCCCATCGTGCGCCTGTCCATCACCGGCAACACCGATACCGGCGCGATCTACTTCTCCCCGTACTTTGACGGCGTCAACGACATCGAGCGCATGCCCCTGATGCGCGTCGACATGGTGCAGAAGCTCCTCGACGGCGAGGGCGAGTTCACCGCCTCCGCCAGCAACAAGACCGCAGCTCCGGTCTATCAGCCCTACATGCCGACCTCCGGCAAGATCAGCATCGACACCGTGAAGCTGGACGGCAGCGGCGTTGAGACCGTGACCAAGGACTACGACGCCGGCGGCAACATCGTCGCGAAGATGAACGCGGCGGGCAGCATCGACGGCGTGACCGCGGTCAACATGCTCCGCACCTACATCGACGAGGCCTACGGCGGCTATTACGGCACCGAGCGCTCCAACCTCTTTATCGGCCAGAACGCCGCGTGGGACGCCGACGAGCTCGTCGCGCTGCTGCGCTGCGTGGTCGCGAACCCGCAGACCCTCAACGGCACCAACAGCATTCAGGGCCTGTTCTCCCGCGAGGACGACAACAACCAGCGCCGCGTCGATATGTTCCGTCTCGTCGGCCATCTGTTCGGCGTCCGCGGCATGGAGTCCCGTCAGGACTACCTGTACTTTGACACCCAGGGCAACCTCCGCGACGCGCGTCAGGACGTCGAGGCCTATGAGGCGCTCGAACGTATGAACGCCATTGCCAAGGAGGGCCTGATCTCCGTCAACTTCATGAACACCGCGGACGGCAAGACCAAGCAGTACCTGGAGAACGATTCCGGCTTTATGCACTACGACTACAACCAGACCCAGACCCTGTACAACGATCCCAGCCAGGGCGTCTTCGACGAGGGCGAGAAGTATATGGCGGTCATGGTCCCCGTCGCCCGCTGGCAGGACGGCACCACCGGCGGCAACTACATGCGTTTCACCGAGTCCTGGCGCTCTGTGAAGACCGACGGCTGGGGCATCTCCTCCGCCGGCGTCTCCGGCAACACCGATAAGCTCAACGCCGCGCTCAAGCTCATCGACTACGCCTACTCCCCCGAGGGCATGATCCTCATGAGCTACGGCCCCGACGCGTTCATCAAGACCGACGCCGGCGGCAACTATGTCACCTTCAACTTCAACGGCCAGCAGATGCCTGAGATCGCCGACGCGACCCGCGCGGAGCTGTGGGAGAAGGCCAGCGGCAACTACACCAACTACGCGCGGCAGTATCTGGGCTCCACGCTGAGCTTCGCCAAGAGCCAGGCGTTCGAGTACCAGTGCACCAGCGACGTCGGCCGCGAGGGCGCGGGCTACATCTCCACCGCCATCGGTCTCGGCACCATCAAGCACCCCGAGCTCGCCGTGACCAGCAACCCGTGGTACATGTCCATTCCGACCGTTCTCCCGAACACCAAGGCGGAGAACGACATGATCAACGAGTACACCCAGCTCACCAGCAACGGCAAGTTCTCCAGCTCCAAGGGCGGCGAGAACCTGTTCGTCAACCAGATCGTCAACGGCTATGCCGAGGAAGGCATGGGCAACGCCAACGCTTCCGCGGCCAAGGTTGCCGAGGAATGGGGCGGCAAGCAGTATCTGACGCTCAAGCAGGACGCTTGGAACCGTCTGCTCGCTTACTACAACACGCTCGGTTAAAAATGAGGGCCGCGCGCTGTTCCGAAAGGGCGCAACGCCCTTTCGGAGCGGCGGAGTCCCACAGCAGGGAGGTCAGAATGTATAAAAAACAATTAAAACTGCAGAAGCTCCTTTGCTTGTTCGCGATCTGTTCGAGCGTGCTCGTGTTCCTGTACGCGCTCGGCATCATGACCGACTTGTACGACACGCTGTATTCGACGATGCGCAATCCCTCGGATCTGACGCAGACGGACGTTCCCGGCTCCATCGTCTATTACAACATGCAGAGCTTCAACGGCGTTTTCCTCCGCTACAGCATCGTATTGATCCTGCTCGCGTGCCTGCTCTACATCACGAACACGCATGTGAGGAGAAAATACTACGTCGGCAACTATGTGTCCATCGGCCTTTTCGCCGCGGCGAACATTTACGTCGCCGTCTGGGCGCATCAGTACATCGAGGCGTATAAGGTCCGTTTCCTGCGCGTCGACTTCGCGGCGCTCAAGGAGCACGCCGAGATGTGGAAAACCGCGTATACGGAGTCGACCTTCTGGTTCGATATCCACTACTTCATCTTTGCCGTCGCGATCGTCGTATCCGCAGGCCTGGTGGCGAGCGCGGTCTGGAAGGCAAAGCTCATGAAAGAAGAATCGGCGCTGCTTGGGCGCGGAAAGGGGGCGGCGGCATGAACGAGGAAAAGACCATTCGGCTCGACCGCATGCGTTACATGAAGAACACGCTGTCCTCCGGCTTCGCGCTGCTCGCGATCCTCTTTGACGTGTGCTTTTTCATCAGCATCTATGAAAGCGACGTCGGCTCGTGGTACTACACGATCCTCGTCGGCGGCTCGATCCTCTACAACCTGATCTTCATGCTCGCGGCGTTCCTCTCCTCGGAGGGCGTCAAGAACTACAAGATCGGCTATTCGTACCTGATGATCGTGCTGGGCATTATCCAGATCGCGCGCATCTTCGTCTATCCGGTGCGCGCCCACGGCGCGGTCGTCACGATTCAGGAGCAGGCGGTCACCGTCATGGAGACGGCGCAGTTCACGCGCGTCGTGATCTATCTGGTGCTCTCCGCCGCGTGCCTGTTCATCGGCGCGATCGCGGGCATTATCCGCAGCCGCGCGCTGGCGGGGCACCTGGCTTCCCTGGATTCCCAGGCCGCGTAAAGGAGGGGAGAACGATATGGCACAGCTGAATATCCAGCATGTGGATAAGATCTACGACAACAACGTTCAGGCGGTCTTTGACTTCAATCTTGACGTCAAGGACGGCGAGCTGATCGTTCTCGTCGGCCCTTCCGGCTGCGGCAAGTCCACGACGCTGCGCATGATCGCGGGCCTTGAGGACATCTCCGCGGGCCACCTGCTGCTCGACGGCAAGGACATCACGCAGGCGCCGGCAAAGGACCGCGACATGGCGATGGTGTTCCAGAACTACGCGCTCTACGGCCACATGACCATTTACGAGAACATGGCGTTCTCGCTGACGCTGCGCAAGGAGAACCCGAACGTGATCCACAAGAAGGTCCTCGCCGCGGCGGAGATCCTGGGCCTGACGAGCCAGCTCAACAAGAAGCCGTCGCAGCTCTCCGGCGGACAGCGCCAGCGCGTGGCGATGGGCCGTTCCATCGTCCGCAACCCGAAGGTGTTCCTGTTCGACGAGCCGCTTAGCAACCTCGACGCGAAGCTCCGCGGCGCGACCCGCCGCGAGATCCTGCTTCTGCACAAGCGCCTGCAGGCGACGATGCTCTACGTCACGCACGACCAGACCGAGGCGCTGACCTTGGCGGACCGCATCGTCTGTATGTCGATGGGCCACGTCCAGCAGGTCGGCACGCCGATCGAGCTGTACGACGCGCCGGCGAACAAGTTCGTCGCGAGCTTCATCGGCCTGCCGCCGATGAACTTCTTCGACGTGACCGTGCGCGAAGGCATGCTCGAGGGCAAGGGCTTCACCGTGCCGCTGACCGAGGAGGAAAAGGGCGTCCTGCTCCCCTATGCCGGCCGTGAGATCGACCTCGGCGTCCGTCCGGAGGACGTGGCGGCCGACGGCGATATCGCGATGAGCGTGTTCTCCAACGAGAATCTGGGCATGAACACGCTGGTCCACGGCCACATCGGCCACAGCGGGGCCGCGAGCAACAAGATCTCCGCGAAGCTCCGCGGCTGGTGCGACTACAAGGACGGCGACAGCGTCGGCGTTTCCTTCAGCCGCAAGCACTTTTTTGACAAAGAGAGCGGCAACGCGATCAGAAAGGGGGAGAAGGCATGAGCGCTCAGGATACGAAAAAGGCCGGCAGCCGCATGCCGGAATTTCTCCGCAAGCTGATCGTCGGGCTCAAGCGCCGCCCGTCGACGATCGCGCTGCTCGTGCTGGTGCTCGCGTTTCTTCAGTATTCGCTGAACCTGACGCACATCTCCGACACGACGGCGAAGATCCAGGGCTCCGGCATGGGCCTGTGCGGCTTCGCCACGATGCTGTTCTCCATGCTCTCGCTGGTCTGCTTCCTCAACGCGTTCCCGCGCCGCAAGAAGCCCGTTGTCCCGATGGTGGCGCTGATGTTCTGCATGTTCGCGGTCATCATCTTCTGCGACGTGCGCTATATGGGGCTCATCACCGCCGCGCTGACCCGCGCGGACAACCCCATCGTGATCGACGCGCAGACGGTTTACATCGCCAAGGCGTACAACGTCCTGTATGACCACATCGCCATCGAGGCGGCCGGCATCGCGCTGATCCTACTTCTGCCGGTGTACAGCAAGCTTCTGCGCAAGATCAACACCTCCGTCACCGTGGAGGATTACGGCAAGCTCGGAGAGATCGACATTTCCGGCGAAGACTGAGCTATCAACAAGCGGAGCGGGAGGCTCCGAAAGCCTCCCGCTCCCCCGGACAAAACGCCTATGGCTTCCAAAAAGAAGAAAACCGGCGCGGCCAGGGACGAGTTCAAGGCCACGTCCGAGTATTACAAGCTGCATACCGACGCGGTCGACGATCTGGTGAACGCGGACGAGAGCAACTCGCCCGAGGTGCCGGAGTCGGAGCTGCGGCAATATATGTCCGGACCCAAGCTGCGCCTGACGGATTGGGCGAAGGCGATCCTCATCAAGATGTGGTTCGCCGGTTCGGTCTGCTTCTTTATCTTCTGGGGGCTCAGCGCGCACATCAGCGCGCGGCTCGACCTGCTGCTGGTGTTCGCCGTCGCGCTGGGCGTCGTCACGGACGTTCTGACGAACAGTATTCTGCGCTACTTCGCCAAGACGCCGTCCGCGAACGACCGCTGGATGATGTTCCCGCAGAAAAAGTATATCACGTTCTTTCTCAATATCGTCTACGCGATGGTGCTGCTCGCCTGCGTGGACCTGTTCTATAACCTGCTGAATCTCGCGATCCTGGCCGTTGCCGGCGGCGGCGACGCCGTGCCGGTCGGCGTGGAGCCGATCCTGTTCGGCGTCCTGTACACGGGCTTTGACCTGCTTTTTATCTCCATGAAGCGTCTTGCGCGGCAGATCGTCGCGGACGCGAAAAAAAGCGTTAAAGGAACTTCCTGATTATGCTGAAACTTCTCTTTTCCGGCGCGACCTCCGCGTGTTTTGAGCTCAAAAACGACGCGCCGTACTACGCGCCGGAGAAATTTACCATATATCTGAACGCGGCGCCGGTCCGCGCGTGCGAGACCAACGTGTTTTCGCTGTTCGGCCTGACGCCGGATACGGAGTACGCGCTCCGCATCGCGGGCGAAACGCTGGACGAGTCGCTGTACTTCCGCACGAAGTCCGAGATCTGCGTCGTCGACGTCAAGGCGTTCGGCGCCGCGGGCGACGGAGCGCGCGACGATACGGCGGCGATCCAGGCCGCGATCGGCTGCCTGCCCGCGGGCGGACGGCTGTACTTTCCGGCGGGACGCTACCTGTCGCTGCCGCTGACGCTCAAGAGCCATATCACGCTGGAGTTCGCCGAGGGCGCGACGCTCCTCGGCTCGACCGAGCGGGAGCGCTATCCCGTGATCCCGGGCTCGATTTCCGCGCCCGGCGGCAAGGAGACTTATTTCGGCGGCTTCGAGGGCGACGCCAGGCCGATGTACCTCTCGCTGCTCACGGCGGAATACGCCGAGGACATCGCCATCGTCGGCCCCGGCACGGTGGACGGCAACGCCCAAAACGGCGATTGGTGGACGGACTACGCGTCGTTTCCCGCCGCGCGTCCGCGCCTCATGTTCTTTAACCGCTGCAAAGACGTCGCGCTGCACGGCGTGCACGCCTGCAACTCGCCGTCCTGGCAACTGCACCCGTATTATTCCGAGCAGGTCGGCATCTACGACGTGACGGTCTCCGCGCCGAAGGTCAGCCCGAATACCGACGCCTGCGACCCCGAGTCCTGCGACGGCGTGGAGATCATCGGCTGCCGGTTCACCGTCGGCGACGACTGCATCGCCGTCAAGTCCGGCAAGATCGAGCTGGGCACAAAGCTCAACAAGCCCGCCGACCACCACACCATTCGCAACTGCCTGATGGAGCACGGCCACGGCGCGGTAACGCTCGGCAGCGAGATCGGCGCGGGCGTGCGCAACCTGAGCGTGTCGAAGTGCGTGTTTGTCGGCACGGACCGCGGGCTCCGCATCAAATCCCGCCGCGGGCGCGGCAAGAACTGCTTTATCAACAACGTCACGTTTGAGAATATCCGCATGGACGGCGTGCTGACGCCGATCGCCATCAACCTGTGGTACAACTGCTGCGACCCCGACCGCGAGAGCGAGTACGTCTGGTCGCGCGAGAAGCTGCCGGTGGACGATCGGACGCCGCGCATGGGGCGCTTCCGCTTCCGCAACATCGCCTGCACCAACGCGGAGGTCGCCGCCTGCTACATTGACAGGCTGCCCGAAGCGCCCATCGACGAGGTGGCGCTGGAGAACGTCAGCGTCAGCTTTTCGCCGGACGCGAAGCCCAATTTCCCCATCATGGAGAATTTCGCCAAGGAGCGCTGCCGCCTGGGCCTGTACCTCGACAACGTGCGGCGTATCCGCGTCCGCGGCGTCCGGCTCGAAGGCGTGGAGGGCGACAAGCTCATCGCGGCGCATTACGAGGAGATCAGCAAAGACGGATTTGAGGTGAATTGACCATGTACGAACAGATCGACGCCTACGTCCTGCGGCTCATTCAGGAATCGACGCCGGAGCGCACCGTCTGGAACGTGGAAAAGCTGCGTCAGGGCAAACCGGCGGACTGGAACTACATCGACGGCTGCATGATCACGGCGCTGCTGTCCATCGCCGAGATCACGGGCGACCGGCGGTACTTCGACTTTGCCGAGGGCTTCATCGACAGCTTCATCGCGGACGACGGTACGATTCGCACCTACGACGAGAGCAAGTACAACCTCGACGACGTCAACGAGGGCCGCGTGCTGTTCGCGCTGTACGGCGAGACCCATAAGGAGAAATACAAAAAAGCCGCCGCCGTGCTGCGCGGGCAGTTGGAACGCCAGCCGCGCACGCCGGAGGGCAACTTCTGGCACAAGGCGATCTATCCCAATCAGGTATGGCTGGACGGGCTCTATATGGCGCAGCCGTTCTACGCGCTGTATGAAAAGCACTTCGGCACGGGCGACTTTTCAGATACGCTTCGTCAAATCGACACCGTGCGCGAAAAAATGTTCGACGAGCGGAAGAAGCTCTACTACCACGGCTACGACGCCAGCCGCAAAGCATTCTGGGCCGACCCGGAGACGGGCCGCTCGCAGAACTTCTGGCTGCGCAGCGTCGGCTGGTTCGCCGTCGCGCTTGCCGATCTCCTTGAGATCGTGCCCGCGGGCGCGGCGAACGACCGCCTCCGCGCGATCTTCGCGGAGCTGATGACGGGCGTCGCGCAGTATGCCGACGGCGAAACCGGCATGTATTGGCAGGTCGTTGATCAGGGCGGCCGCGAGGGGAACTACCTCGAAACCAGCGGCAGCTGCATGCTCGCCTACGCGATGCTCAAGGGCGCGCGGCTGGGCGCGCTGGGCAAGGAATATGCCGCGCAAGGCGAGAAGACCTTCCGCGGCATCGTGGAGAAATACTTATCGTTTACGAACGGCGGCCTGAACCTCGGCGGCATTTGCCTCGTCGCGGGCCTCGGTCCGGAGGACAACCGCCGCCGCGACGGCTCGTACGAATACTACATCTCCGAGCCGGTCGTGGAGAACGACGCCAAGGGCGTCGCGCCGTTTATCCTCTGCTATACCGAGATCAAGCGCCTCGCGTAGCGCGCTAGGGCAGCAGTATCTTCATGCTGCTGCCGTCGGCGGGTTTTGCCGCGCCGGAGCGGTCGCGCTGATAGACGCTGGGCGATACGCCGTACTTGTTTTTGAAGATGCGGGAGAAGTACAGCGGCTCGCGGAAGCCGCACATGCGCGCGACCTCGGAGATGCTGCCCGCGTCGGCATAGTCGGAGCCGAGCGACTCCGCCGCCGCCTGCAGGCGCATATCCGTCAGGAAGCGGTGCGGCGTGACGCCGATCTCTTTCTTAAACAGCTTGCGCAGGTAGTCATAGCTGAACGGAAACGAGCGCAGGTAGACGTCCAGCTCATAGTTGCAGTCGGGGTAGTTGTTGATGATGCTGCTCCGGATCTCTCTGGTGACGGCGCTGAGCTTTGGCTCCGAATCGTGCGCCGAGAGGTGGCAGGCGATCAGGTTCCCGTAAGCGGCGAGCAGAGGCGTTTGCTGCCCGGGGGCGCTGCTGTACTGATAGAACGCGCCGCTGAAGGCGTTGAAGATGAAGCGGTTGCTGTCGTCGCGAATGATGAGCGGCGATTTGAAGAACAGCGTCGGGTCCGCCATGTTGATATGAATGTTGGTGAAACCGTCCGAGCTCTGGTTCGAGTGCGGGACATACGGCGGGATCAGCGCGATATCGCCCTCCCGATAGGGCAAAGTGAAGTCGTCGAAGACCAAGGCGCCTTCGCCGCCGGTGCAGTAGATGAACTCCCAATTGGAATGCGCATGGCGCGTCACAGAGAAGGTCAGCAGATGCTTTCCGACATAGATGATTTGATTCACCGCGGCTCACTCCTTTGGATTCATATAACTGAATCATATCTAAAAATATCCGTTTTGTCCATGCCGATTCGTATACAAATGCGAATTTTCGACGTTTTGTCTCAGTAGAGGAGACGGTTTTTGTGAAGAATATCAAACTCGTGTATATCGGCGGCGGCTCTAAGGCGTGGGCGCGGGCGTTTATGAACGACCCCGCGCTGACCGCGGAGCCGGGCGGCGAGCCGGCGCGCGGCGCCGCAGACTACTTGAAACCGTGGTATGACCTCACCGCATTATCATAAACAGGAAAATCCAAATCGATCAACGATCAAGGGGGATAACAGTATGGCTTATTTAACGCTCAAGGACATCAACAAGATCTACCCGAACGGCTTCCACGCCGTCCACAACTTCAATCTTGAGATGGAAAAGGGAGAGTTCATCGTCTTCGTCGGCCCGTCCGGCTGCGGCAAGTCCACGACGCTGCGCATGATCGCGGGCCTTGAGGACATCAGCAACGGTGAATTTCTCATCGACGGCAAGCGCGCCAACGAGCA
>JAFTGG010000242.1 GCA_017458025.1 Oscillospiraceae bacterium
CATATGTAAAAGCCTCCTTTCAAATTGCAGCGATTCGTTCTTGACGCGCTCTGCGTTCTTTTGGTATACTGATCCTAACAGCATATCTGTACGATAAACAGGACAGGAGGGACGCGCGATGCCGAGATCGTCCGGACAAAAGCTCAAGCTGCTCTATATCATGGATTATCTGCTGCAAAATTCCGACGCGGAGCACCCCGTCACGACCCGCCAGCTCATCAGTCACCTCGCCGCGCACGATATCGCCGCCGAGCGCAAGAGCATCTACGACGACATCGAGGCGCTCCGCACCTACGGCTTGGACGTCGAGCAGGTCGCCGACGGGCAGCTCTACGGATACTACGTTGCGTCGCGGCGCTTCGAGCTGCCGGAGCTCAAGCTCCTCGTGGACAGCGTACAGTCGTCGAAGTTCATCACGCAGCGCAAGACCAACGCGCTCATCAAGAAGATCGAAACGCTCGCAAGCAGCTACGACGCGCAGCGGCTCCATCGGCAGGTCTACGTCGCGAACCGCGTCAAGACCATGAACGAGTCGATCTACTACAACGTCGACGCCATTCACGCGGGCATTTCGGAGGATAAGAAGATCCGCTTCAAATACTTCGAGTACACCGTTACGAAGGAGCGCCGCTATCGCAGGGACGGCGCGTACTATATCGTCAGCCCCTACGCGCTGACGTGGGACGACGAGAACTATTATATGGTCGCTTACGAGACGGAGACGGACAGCATCCGCCACTACCGCGTGGACAAGATGACGAACATCGCAACGGTGGACGAGCCGCGCGACGGCGCGGAGGCCTACCGCTCGCTGGACATGGCGATGTACTCGCGCAAGATGTTCGGCATGTTCTCCGGCACGGAGCAGCGCGTCAGGCTGCGCTTTGCGAACCGCCTTGTCGGCGCAGTGCTCGACCGGCTTGGACAGGACGCGAGCATTATTCCCGACGGCGACGAGCATTTCACCGTCAGCGCGGACGTGGTCGTCAGCCCGCAGTTTTTCGCGTGGCTCTGCGGCTTCGGCGCGGACGCGCAGCTCCTCGCGCCGGAGAGCGCGGTGGAGCAGATGCGGGCGCATATCGGGCAGATCGCGGCGCTTTACCGATATGCAGGCGCGATGCGCGCGCCGAACGGTACGGCGCTTCGCGAGAAGCGATAAAAGAACGGCGCGGGAGCGATTCGCTCCCGCGCCTGCTTTATGCCGGTATTCGTTTTACCAGATTTTTTCCCGCCTCATGCGCTTTTTGCAGGTCAACTGGAAATTGCGCGTCATGATGTTTCCGCTTTTCCTCGACGCTCCGCCTGAAATGCTCATTGAGCTGCGGGCGGTCGTTGTATTGGAACGTATTGTTGGCATGCACGGTCTCCGGCGGCATGCCGAAGCAGCTCTCCAGATACATGTCGATGAGCTGCAGCGGCGCGGCGGCGTATTCCTTCTCCTGTTCCTCCGTCATGTTCATCGCGTAGAGGACGGCCGTGGGTATCTTTTTCGGCGAGTGCCCGGGATACAGCAGCCTCTCCCAAAAGGCGCGGAGCTGCGCCGTGACGTTCATATAGTAGATCGGCGAGGCGAACACGATGCCGTCCGCGTGGAACGTATCGCGGAGCAAGTCCGTGATGCTGTCCTTGACGCGGCAGCCGAGGTCGTTCCGGTTGACCGTTAGCTGGCAGGCAAAGCAGCTCTTACAGCCGGGATAGAGCTAGTCGTAGAGGTTGATGGTTTCGATCTCCGCGTCCGGCGCGGCTTCCCTGACGCCGCTCAGAAACGATTCCAGCAGCTGCGCCGTATTGCACTTCTTGCGCGGGCCTCCGTTGACTGCGACGATTTTCATGCGCTTGCCTCCTTTGCTTTCTCCGCGAGCCGCTTGCCCAGCTCGTATGCGTTTTGCAGGTCGATGGGGAACTGCTTTTCCCGCTGCTCGCGCTTCTTCTCCTCTGGGAACATATTGACGTCGTAGCGGCTGTAATCGGTGAATTGGTAGGTATCGCAGGAATACAAAATCTCATTGTAGCCGTAGAGCCTGCCCATCTCCTCGCCGGTGAAGCCGAGCAGCTTCGGGTAATCCACCTTTTCCATCAGCCATTCGGGGCAGTTCATCGTGTAGATCATCGCGGTCTGCACGCTCTTGTGCGGCACCTTGACGCGCTGGCCCTCCTCGTCTACAAGGTAGGTGTCCAGCGGAAACAGCAGCCGCTCCGCCAGATTGCGCACCTGCCCCGTGGGGTAACCGAAGTAAACGGGGCTGCCGATCACGATGATATCCGCCTCCTGCGCCTTCTCAATGATCGGGCGGACGCTGTCGCGGACGGCGCACACGCCGTTTGTTTTGCTGTTTTTGACCTTGCAGGCGAAGCAGCTCCGGCAGCCGGTGAACTCGTAATCGTAAAGATGCACCAGCTCCGTTTCCGCGCCCGCCTCCCGCGCGCCCTCCATCGCCTTTTCCAGCAACTGCGCCGTATTGAAGTGCTTGCGCGGGCTGCCGTTAAAAAATATCGCTTTCACGAAAAATCCTCCTTGCACTTTCCAAGCTCCTGTTGTATTGTAAGAAATCGGGCAAGAAAATGCAAGCAGGCAGAAAAAACTGCCTTATACGATTCTGCAATGAAAATAAGATATTTTCATTGCAGCCGCTGTGCTACGCACAGCGGCGCGTCTCATACGAAATGCAACGCGCCTTGCGGCGCTATAAAAAGTAGAATACTTCTACTTTTTAATGCATTTCAGTATTAAAAGGAGGCTGCTCTATGGCGAAGGAAGATTTGACGCGGATGCTCCGCGACGGCGAGCTCGCGCCGGAGGAGATATGCCCCATTGTGTACGCGCTGAGCATCATCGGCCAGAAGTGGAAGATCCCCATTCTCTGGCATCTCGGCGAGGACGGGACGCTGCGCTACAATCAGCTCAAGCGCGGCGTTCGCGGCATCACCAACATCATGCTGACGCAATCGCTGCAAGAGCTGGAAGCCCACGGGCTCGTCAGCCGCGCGCAGCTGAGCGATATCCCGCCCCATGTGGAATACTCCATGACGGAGCGCGGCAAAACGCTGATCCCGCTCCTCGAAGCGATGGACGCCTGGGGCAAGGAGCAAATGGAGCTGGATACGGGCAAAACGGCGCCCTCGCTGTGACGGGAGCGGCGCATGACGCAATGGGAGAAACCGGCAGGGAGGAGAGCGTATGGAACGGAGCAGGATCCACGAGATCACCGATTTCGGCGCGCCGGAGCTGGACGTCTACGCGCGCCTCTCGGAGCGCGAGCTGCTGCGCCATGACGAGCCGCTGGAGGGACTGTTCATCGCGGAGAGCCCGAAGGTCATCGAGCGCGCGCTGGACGCCGGCTACGAGCCGGTATCGCTGCTGCTCGAACCGCGGCACGTCGAGGGCGAGGCGAAGAACGTGATCGCGCGCTGCGACGCGCCGGTCTACACCGCGCCGCTGGACGTGCTGACGCGGCTCGTCGGCTTTCAACTGACGCGCGGCGTGCTTTGCGCCATGCGCCGCAAGCCGGAGCCGGCTGTCGAAGATGCCTGCGCCCACGCGCGGCGCGTCGCGGTGCTGGAGGACGTGATGAACCCGACGAATGTCGGCGCGATTTTCCGCAGCGCGGCGGCGCTGGGCATGGACGCGGTGCTGCTGACAAGCGGCTGCGCCGATCCGCTCTATCGCCGCGCGGTGCGCATGAGCATGGGCAACGTGTTCCTGCTTCCGTGGACGCGTGTCGGGGATGATTGGGGCGCGCGGCTCCATGCGCTGGGGTTTAAGACCTCCGCTATGGCGCACAACGGGGACGCGCTCTCCGTCGCCGGCCGGAGGCTCGCGGCGGAGCCGAGGCTCGCCGTGGTGCTCGGCGCCGAGGGCGACGGGCTCGCGCCGCGCACCATCGCGGATTGCGACTACACCGTGCGAATCCCGATGGCACACGGCGTCGACTCTCTCAACGTCGCCGCGGCGAGCGCGGTGGCGTTTTGGGAATTGGGCAAAAAATAAAGGCTGCGTCACGCAGCCTTTATTTTTTATCCGATCGCAGGCACCGCATGGAGTTCAGCACCGCCAATACCGTGACGCCCACGTCGCCGAAGACGGCGAGCCACATGGTCGCATATCCCAGCGCGCCGAGGATCAGCACGGCGAACTTGACCGCGAGCGCGAAGACGACGTTCTCGCGCACGATGCGCATGGTCTTTTTGCCGATGCGCACGGTCGCGGCGATCTTGCGCACGTCGTCGTCCATCAGCACGATGTCCGCCGCCTCGATGGCGGCGTCGGAGCCGAGCGAGCCCATCGCGACGCCGACGTCCGCGCGCATGAGCGCCGGCGCGTCGTTGATGCCGTCGCCGACGAACGCGACCTTGCCGCGCTCGCGCTTTAAAAGCGTTTCGAGCCACGCGACCTTGTCCGCCGGCAGCAGCTCGGCGTACACCTTGTCGATGCCGAGTTCGGCGGCGATGTCCAACGCGAGATCCTCGCGGTCGCCGGTCAGCATGACCGTGTGCTTCACGCCCGAGGCCTTGAGGTCGCGGATCGCTTCGACCGCGCCGCCTTTGAGCGTGTCGGCGATGATAAAGCAGCCGAGGTACCGCCCGTCGTGCGCGACATAGACGACCGTGCCGATTTCGGGACAGGGTTCGTAGCTGACGCTGTAGCGCTCCAGCAGCTTGCCGTTGCCGGCGAGCAGCTCCCTGCCGTCCCAGATCGCGCGGATACCGTAGCCGCCGATCTCGGTCATGTCCGTAATGCGCCGCAGATCCGGCGGCTCGGTGTAGACCGCGCGGACGCTCTTGGCGATGGGATGGGTCGACATGGACTCCGCGTAGACGGCGGCGAGGACCAATTCGTCCGTGCGCGCGCCCCCGGCGGGAAGGAACTTCGTGACCTTGAACTCGCCCTTGGTCAGCGTGCCGGTTTTGTCGAACACCATCGTGTCGCACTCGGCGACGGCTTCGAGATAGTTGCCGCCCTTGACGAGCACGCCGATGCGCGACGCCGCGCCGATGCCGCCGAAAAAGCCCAGCGGCACGGAGATGACGAGCGCGCACGGACACGACACGATGAGGAAGATGCAGGCGCGATGGATCCAGCCGCCGAACGGCGCGCCGAGCATGAGCGGCGGCACGATGGCGAGCAGCACCGCGCTGATCGTCACCGCGGGCGTGTAGATGCGCGCGAAGCGCGTGATAAATTTCTCAAGCCGCGCCTTCTTCTCGCTCGCGTTCTCCACGAGATCGAGGATCTTGGCGACCGTCGAGTCCTCGTACGCCTTGGTCACGCGCACGCGCAGCGTGCCCTCGCCGTTGATGCTGCCGCTGTAGATCTCGTCGCCCTCCGCGGCGCGGCGCGGCACGGATTCGCCGGTCAGCGCCGAGGTGTCGAGAAAGCTTTCGCCCGAGAGGATCACGCCGTCGAGCGGGACGCGTTCGCCCGCCTTGATCACCACGACGCTGCCGACCTCGACGTCGTCGGGATCGACGCTTCTGACGCCGGTTTTCGTCTCAAGGTTCGCGTACTCCGGCGCGATGCTCATCATCTCGCCGATGGAGGCGCGCGCCCTGCCGACGGCGACGCTCTGGAACAGCTCGCCGACCTGATAGAACAGCATGACCGCCGTCGCCTCGGGATACTCGCCGATGGCGAACGCCGCGATGGTCGCGACCGCCATGAGAAAGCTCTCGTCGAACGCCTGACCGTGGCTCAGGTTGATCCACGCTTTTTTCAGCACGTCGTAACCGATGACAAGGTATGGGACGGCATACAGCGCCAGCCGCGCGAGCGCCGGAATACTCTCCGGCAGCACGAAGCGGTCCAGCGCGAAGACGGCGGCAAAGAGCGCAAGGGCGGCAATGATGCGCGAGCGCATCAATTCCTGTTTCGCTGTCATGGCGCGTCACCTCACAAATAGCGTGTCATTGCGATACCGCGGCCTGTGCCGGAGCACGGCCGTCACGCAGTGATGACCGTATCGGGTTCGATTTGCTTCGCTTTCTTCACGACCGCGTCGAACACCTCGTCAAATTTCTCGTCCGCGGCGACAAGCGTCAGCTTCTGCGTCATGAAGTTGACGCTGACCTCGTCCACGCCGTCGAGCTTGCTCAGCGCGTCCTGCAGCTTCTGCGCGCAGTTGGCGCAGTCGACCTCGCATTTGAATTTCTTTTTCATGGTAAAAGCCCTCCCTATTCCCGAATATGCTCAAAGCCCATCTCCAGGATGGCGCGCACGTGGCCGTCGGCGAGGGAGTAGTACACGACCTGCCCCTCGCGGCGGAACTTGACGAGATTCGACAGCCGCAGCATCTTGAGCTGGTGCGATACCGCCGACTTCGTCACGCCCAGCAGCGCGGCGAGGTCGCAGACGCACAGCTCGCGCAGCTCCAGCGCGTGCAGCAGCCGCACCCGCGTCGGGTCGCCGAACAGCTTGAGCAGCGACGCGAGCTGCGTGTAATCCTCCGCGTTCGCCATACGGTCTCTGACCTCCGCGACGGCGTCCTCGTGAATGACCTCGCAGCCGCAAAACAGCGCCTGCTCCGCTTTCGCCATGTGCCCGCCTCCTTTGAAATAGTTGAGCAATTATTCAACTATTTGGCATTATAGACGCGTTCCGCGGATTTGTCAATAGGCAATACCGCATAATTCCGCAGGTCATGCCGGCGCATGGTCAAGAAATTTTGGGATATATGACGAACATTTATGCCAGCAAGTTGCGTGTCATGAATTATGCGGGATTGCCTTCGGTATCAGGTGTTTGCCTTGCCGATGGGGCGGCGCGTCAACAGCTCGCGCATCGCTTTGGCGTTGAAGGGGATCAGCGGATAGAGATAGCTCTTGCCCGCGATGGGCTTGTTCGTCGCGAGCAGCGCCACGATGGCCGCGCAGCCGAGCGCGAGGCCGAGCCAATCGAGCGCGGCGACAAACAGCAGCAGCATCAGACGCAGCAGCTTGAACGTGTAGCCCAGCTCATAGCTCGGCTGGGCGAAGTTCGCGATGGCGACGAACGCCATATACGCCAGCACCTCCGGCACGAGCCAATGCGCCTGCACCGCGAAGTCGCCCAGCACCAGCGCGCCGATCATCGAGAACGAGTTCGAGAACACCGGCGGCGTATTGAGCGAGGTCAGCTTGATGAGGTCGACGATGAACTCGGCGAACAGCAGCTGCGCGAGCAACGGCACCTCGTATTCCTCCGCGATGTCGAGAAAGTGCAGCGCGCCCTGCGTGCCGCCGGTCTTGACAATGGCGTACCACACCGGCGTGATAAACAGCGTCAGCGCGAACACGACATAGCGCAGAATACGCAGATACGAGCCGATGAGCGGCGGGAAGTAGAAGTCGTTCGCCTCCTGCACGAAGTCGAAAAAGCAGGTTGGCAGGATCATCGCCGCCGGCGAGTTGTCGACAAGCACGATGATGCTGCCCTCCATGATGCAGGCGGTGGCGACGTCGGGGCGCTCGGTATAGCGCACACTGGGGAACGGGTTCCACCATTGGGGCTTCATCAGCGCCTCCGCGATGCTCTCCTGGCTCATCGACACCGACTGAATGTCGATGGCGGCGAGCTTGCGGCGCATTTCCTCCAGCAGGTCGCGGTCGACCTTGTGCTCCAAATAGCACAGCACCACGTCCGCGCGGGACTTTTCGCTGATCTGGTGCCCTTCGAGCGTCAAATGCGGATCGCGGATCCGGCGGCGCAGCAGCGCCGTGTTGACCACCAGCGTCTCAATAAAGCCGTCGTGCGCGCCGCGCAGGACTTTTCCCGACGACGGCTCGTCCACGCTCCGCGCGGGAAACTGCTTGGCGTCGATGAGCGCACATTCGGCGAACCCGTCGGCGAGCAGCAGCGTTTTGCCGAGGAACACGCCCGTCACCGCCTGTTCGAGGTCGTTTTCGACGTCCACCTCGCCAAACGAGACGTAGCGGTCGACGAACTCCTGCATCGTCTGCGCCTCCACGGTGCTCGTCAGGTCCATCAGGTGGGCGAGAATACGCTCGATGACCGCGTCGTCGCCATATCCGTCGATGGTGTAGACGCGGCAGCGCCGCCGTCCGGCGTACAGGTCGCGGGAGATGACGTCATAGCATCGCTCCGTGCCGAGCAGCGCGTCCAGCCGCTCCGCGTTGTGGGCATAATCATTGGAAAAGAGCATAAAAAGCCTCCGGCATACGTTTTGGTTAGTATTGCCGGAGGCGCTTTTGGTTATGTAATACTCCTATCGGATAAAAAGCATACGCTTTTTACCCGATAGATGCTGGCGCAGCCGACGCCTCATGCGAACGCATACGCGCCTTCGGCGCTACAAAAAGATATCATAAACGGAATCCTTTTAAATGAGTTCAGGCCTTGTTTGAAAAATGGGCAACGCGACCAACGGCGAGGGATTTTTTCGCCGGACAAGGCCGATTTGACGCGGCAATACTTTGTGTATTGCAAGAAAAATTGCCGCAGTATGGCGGAAAAAGACCCGCCGTTTGGGCATGTCGGCATATTTCAAACAAGGCCTAGTATAAGCGCTGCGGAAATGGCGATGAACGGGACGCTCGCGATCATTCCC
>JAFTGG010000243.1 GCA_017458025.1 Oscillospiraceae bacterium
GACAAAGTGCGCGGCGCTGCCGTCGCCGAGGTACGCCGCGAGCGCGGAAGCCATATCGGGCGTGTCCGGCGCCGCGCGGCGCGGGTGCATGGCGACGTTCGCGGGCTTGTTGATGACCAGCAGGTCGTCGTCCTCGTAGGCGATATCGAGCGGCAGGCCGCACGGCGTCGGGACTTGCGCCTCGCGGCGCTCGGCGAGCGCGACGCTCACGGCGTCGCCGGCATGCACGGCGGCGTTGACATGGGCGGGATAGCCGTTTAAAAGAATGGCGTTTTCGCGCCATTTGAGACTTTTGAGCAGCGTATAGGAAAGCCGCAGCTCGCCGCGCAGGACGTTCCGCAACGGCTGTCCGTCCCGCTCCGGCGGGACGGTATATTTCAAAGTCCGCATCGCGCGCCTCCTTTCGACGGAAAGAGTATAGCATATTCAAAGCAAGTATGCTATACTTGTCTTAACACCGAAAGGGAGTGTTTTACCATGCCCGACAAACACACCATCTGTCTGCTGAACGATTCGTTCCCGCCGGTCATCGACGGCGTGGCGAACGCGGTCGTGAACTATGCGAAGAACATCGAGGCGCGCCACGGCCATGCGGTGGTCGCGACGCCCAGCGTCCCCGGCGCGGAGGACGACTACGACTTTCCCGTTCTGCGCTACCCGAGCGTCGACACGCGCAAGCTCGTCGGCTACGTCGCGGGATACCCGTTTTCGCCGGAGACGGCGCGGCGCCTGCAGGACGAACACACGGCGCTGCTGCACACGCACTGCCCGGTCGCGTCCGCGATTTTGGCGCGGGAGCTGCGCGACGTGCTGAACGTACCGCTGGTGCTGACCTATCACACGAAGTTTGACATCGACATCGCCAAAGCCATCAAGAGCAAGCTCCTGCAGGAGAGCGCCATCAAAGCGCTGGTGCAGAACGTCTCCGCCTGCGACGAGGTTTGGGTCGTGAGCCGCGGCGCGGGCGAGAACCTGACCTCGCTCGGCTACGAGGGCGAGTGGCGTGTCATGGAAAACGGCGTGGACGTGCCGCGCGGCGGCGTGTCCACCGAAGCCGTTGCCGAGGCGACCGGGGGCTACGACCTGCCGCAAAACGTGCCGATGTTCCTCTTTGTCGGGCGGCTGATGTGGTACAAGGGCCTGAAGATCATTCTCGACGCGCTCGCGGCGCTCAAAGAGAAAGGCGTCGACTTCCGCATGGTGTTCATCGGCGACGGTGCGGACGGCAAGGAAGTCCGTGCGATGGCAAGCGAGCTGGGGCTTGACAAGGTATGCTGCTTTACGGGCGCGATCTCCGACCGTGAGGCGATCCGCGCGTGGTACACCCGCGCCGACCTGTTTCTGTTCCCGTCGACGTTCGACACGAACGGACTTGTGGTGCGCGAGGCGGCGGCGAGCGGTACGCCGACGGTCATGGTCGCGGGCTCCTGCGCCGCCGAGGGCGTGACCGACGGGCGCAACGGCTTCTTCATCGAGGAGAACGCGGACTCGCTCGCCGCGAAGCTCACCGAGCTGTGCGCCGCGCGGGAGACGATGAAGCGCGTCGGCGAGAGGGCGGAGAACGAGCTGTACCTCTCGTGGGAGGACGCGGTCGCGCGGGCATACGGGCGCTATGAGGCTGTCATCGACAACTACCGCAGCGGCAAGTACCCGAAGCACAAAAAACCGCTCGATGGCTTCTTTAAGTCGCAGGGCGAGCTGATGGACACATTCTCGCTGGTCGAGGTCGTCGGCGACGAGATGCGCGACGATTTTCAGGCGGACCGCAACGAGCTGCTGGAGAAGCTCCGCGAGGGAGAGGAAGACGTCAGGGCGTTTCTCCGCAGCCGGCAGGAGAAGCTGCGCGCGCACATTCGCGGCGAGCAGGAGAAGGCGGAGGAGAATCTGGAAGCGTTTTGGCACAAAATGGATCGATATCTATGAGTATGAAAAAGGACGGCGCAAGCCGTCCTTTTATAATAACTTCCGGCACTTTTCCACCGTGCGAAACAGCTTGATGCGGCACGCGCCCTCGGAAACGCCGAGATGCTCGCCCAGCTCGCGGTAGCTCCATTGCTGCTCAAAGCGCAGCGTCAGCAGCTCGCGCTCCTGCTCCGAAAGCCCCGTCGGGAGGGTATCCCGCAGTCCCTGTTCTGTCTCGGCGGCGGGCAGGACGCCCGCGTCGTCGAGCGGGAGCGCGTTCCGGACGGCGAGGGCGCGCCGTTCGTTCCGGATGAGGTTGCGCAGTGTCTGCGTCAGCCACCCGCCGGGCGCGGGATGACCGGGCAGCTCGTCCTGCTTGAGCAGCGCGAGCAAAAACGTGTCCTGCACCAGGTCCTGCGCCGCCTCCCAATCGCCGAGCGTTCGGTACGCCGCGCGGCACAGCGTGTCATATTCCCGCTCGTAGAGCGATTCTATCGCGTTTTCGCGCCGCACCGCGTCACCTCCGTTTCGCCTATACTGTAGCACAGTTTGGGGCAAAAAGGGAAGCGGCGGGCGCGTAGAAAAAAATGTTGAAAATTTGTCGATTTTCCCGTGTAACAAAACGCGCTCCCCGCGACATGTATTCGTCAGAAGGGAGTGTTGTTCAGTGAGTATCACACAAATCAGCAGCTTTAGCGCGTCTTGGACGGTCACACGCGCGGTCACGATGGCAGCCTCGACGGCGTCGGACAGCATGTTCCGGTCGCTGATGTCGATCGGGCAAAAGGCGAGGGACGCGGGGAAGGTGCAGCAGGTCAAGGGGCTTGACCTGTCGTCGGTCTTGCCGCAATTCGGCGCCGACGCGGCGGCGGATA
>JAFTGG010000244.1 GCA_017458025.1 Oscillospiraceae bacterium
GCAGCAGGCGTACGACCGCGAGGATGCGGCGACAAACCGCAGCTATGCGGCCGCGATGGTAAACAATATGCTTGAAAACGGCATCATGCCGGACGAGGAGTCGCTTGCGGCGGCGGGCTATACCACGAGTATGGCGCAGAGCCTGTTGGAGGCCATCAACGCGCAGAAGTCGCGCGACCTTGCAGATTACTCCGCGCAGTACGGTGACTACAGCGGTCTCGAAGGACTCGGCATAGACACGAGTTACCTTACGGCGCAGCAGAAGGCGCAGCTCGCGAACCTCACGGCGAGCAGAAGCGGCGGAAGCTACGGCGGTGCGGCGAGCGCGGTAGGCGAAAATATCTACGAGACGCTAGCGAACGCCGGCATAAAAGACTACGGCTCCGCCTATGCATGGCTGAGAAGCAACGGCTACAGCACGATCGACGCCAATCGCTATGCAAACTATTTCGCAAATACGTATCTGACAGCGGAGCCGACGAGCGACGCGACAAAACCCATCGACACGGGCGGCATGGACGCCAGCACATTCAATCAGGAGGCAAGGGCCATTATGTCGTATTTAGGGCAAGGCCTCGGCGAACAGGCACAGAACCGGCTCGCGGCAATATGGAACAGTCTCTCTGAGGATCAGCAACGGCAGTTGACCGACGCCTTGGTGAAAAACGGGTATGCAAGTTAGGAGCAGTATTTATGAAAATGCCAACTCTTTCGTCGAAGAAGGATGAGACCAACTCCAATAAAACGGCGCTGCCTTTGCCGACGGTGTCCTCCAAAGCGGCGGCAAAAGAACCGACGGCAGCGGTCAAACCGCTGCCGTCGATTTCCAATACGGACAATTGGCAGCGGCTCACCGCAGCGCAGCAGGCGCGGCAACAGGCGGATGCCGCAGTAAAACACACCGCGAGCGTCGCCGCGAGGGAGTTCCCCGCCATCAACGACCAAAACGTTGAGGATTATGAACAGTGGGTGTACGGCCAGATGGTAAAGAACAATTGGACGGACGAGCAGCTCGCCGCAGCGCTGGGCAGCAACAAGCGGCAGAGCGCGACAAACCTCGCGCTGCAGGCAGTCTCAAACTCTCAACCGTCTATGCAGGCAGTTCCCATATCGAAGGAGATGCTCACATTGCCGAGCGTGACGCGCATAAAGGGACGCGACGGGACAGCGGACACACCCACCGCGTATATCCAATCAGTGTTTGACAGGTCGGCGGAGAAAAAGACCGCTGAGGAGAATAAGCGCGGGTTTCTTCCGCGCTTAGCCGATACTGTCAAGGGCGGCGCGAAGGGCAGCCTTGCGTCCAACGTGAACGCGATCGCTAATGCGTACGACCTGAATACCGGCTCCGGAATGGATCAGTATGTCCGCGAGCAGGAGAGCGCGGCGGTGGAAAGCTATCAGAGACAGGCGGAGCGCTTTGCGGCGGAGTATCGGGAGATGCTGGAAGACAACCGAAGGACCCCAGGCAAGTGGAGCGACGCCGTTCTGGAAAACCAACGCACGAAAGCGGAGAACGCTGCGAAGGCGACGGGCGTGCTTCTGGAGCTGAAAGGCAGCGACTACCGACGCGGTGCGGCAGATGCGGTATACGAGCTTGCGGACACGATCCAGCAGTCATCGGCAGAGGATATCGAGCGGGCAAAGAAGGGGCTCGGTACATTCGGGGAGATGGTCGTTGACGCCGGCGCGAGCATGACGCAAGTCGGGCTTGACGCACTTGCTAACACTGCGACGGGCGGGCAGACAATGATCCCCTTTGCTCTGCGTGCCTACGGCGGCGGAGCGCAACAGGCGAGACAGAACGGAGCAGGACTCAAAGGCGCTTCGCTCTACGGAGCTGCCTCAGCGGCAAAGGAGATCTTCACGGAGAAGATGTTCAACATCGCCATGCCGTTTGCCAAAGCCTACGGCGGCGGCACATGGGATGACGCGGTGGAGACCGCCATCGGGAAGGCGGTGGACAAGCTGGCAAAGACCGAAGCCGGCAGTCGGTTGCTGGGCGGCGCTCTGACGCTGGGAGCTGGCGCGATCAGTGAGGGCTTGGAGGAACTGATCGGCGATTGGCTGGAATGGCAGATGCCTCGTATCTACGGCGGCGACGTGGACAGCGCAGCGGAAACGCTGTCGCAATCCCTGTATGATTTCGCAGTGGGAACGCTTTCCGGAGCAATGGGCGGAGTGGCCGACGGCGGGACTTACAACTATGGAGCGCCGAAATACCTCAAGGGGCCGGCAGATTTTGCGGACACAGGCGCGGCAGAATCTCAGACGGGTAATTTGACCCCCGCGACGAACAGGGCCGCAGAGACGCAAAAAAACTCTGCTCTCGAAGAGAGAACAGAGGTGAACGACGACCCAGCGCAGCACAGCGTTGCGGAGCAGAGCGTGATCGAGGAATATAAGAGCGCTGTCAATCAACGGTTGCTTACATGGGTCGATCGGGTGAGGGCAGCATTTGCGAGCGGAGACAGTTCCGCATCAAAAATGCGGCTTCTCCTGGGAGAGGTCAAACCGAATACAGCGCAGGCCATACAGGCGGTAAGCGGCATTGATGTGAATGGGTTCCGGCACATGATAGATGGCGCGGCGGTCCAGCACGACGAACGCCGACATGGCGCTCACGGTACGGCGGATCACAGCATGGAAAACGCCGAGGATGTCGCGCGTATCGAGTATGTACTCGATAACTTTGATGCTTATGATTTGGTGCGGTGGCCGGACGGCTCGCCGCGATTGAGCGGGCAATATCGAGATAAAAACAACCGCCCTGCCCCTCTTGTTATGTTCCAAAAGAAGGTGGACGGCACCTATTATGCTGTTGAGGCTGTTCCGGACAGCGCGGATCGAAAGCTTCATATTGTGAGCGCCTACATGAATAAGGCGAGCGAAAGCATCATCCAAGAGCTGAACATGAGAGATCAATCTCCCCCGCAGCTTACGCCCGAGACGCCACTTGGCCCTATAGCTTCCGCTCAAGCTAATTTTATTATACAGCAAAAGTCGAATGCTGTCAAATCCGCTGTGGAGGAAATGAAAATTTTTCCGAGCACGGCGCCGGCGGAGAGTGGGGTCAAGAGGTTCAGCGCCTACGGGACGACCGACGCCGCGCGGCAGGCACAATTCCAAAGGGCGGAGCAGATCGCCGAGAAGTTTGGCGCGAGGTTTCAGGTTGCGGAGCTGGCAAGCGGCGTCGATGGCGAATATCAAAACGGTATAATCACCATCTCGCCGAACGTGCAGAATCCTGTCACGGCTGTACTCGTCCATGAGCTGACACATCATATGGAGAGTTCCGGCCGATACGGCGAGTTTTCAAAAATGGTGCTGAATCATATCGCGCGGGAGTACGACGTCGGCGTGGACGAGTTAAAAAAGGAGATTCGGGCACGGTATGCCGAGGCTGGTATCCAACTGGACGACACGGGCGCGGAACGCGAGATTGTGGCGAGGTTCGCACAGGAAAACCTGTTCCAAAACGAGGAGACAATCAACCATCTTGCACGAGAGAACCACTCGCTGGCGCAGATGATTCGCGATTGGCTTGCCGATCTCGCTGTGAAGCTTAAGGGAACGGAAGAAGAACGCTTCGTTCGCAATGCGGAGCGGCTATACGAGAAGGCACTACGCGGAGTGGTTGGAAATAGCGATATGACGCAAGGGGAATACCTCTATGTCAGGCCATCGCGGAGCGCTATAGCGGTTGCGGAGGCGCAAGAGACTATCGGGCTTGCCGACGAAGCGATTCGCAGGGATACGGGATTGCATCGAAGCATGGACGGACAATGGCGCGCTGAGATCGACGACAGCAATGCGCGGTATCTTGACAGCGACTTGCGAGGCAGAACGCTTGGCGAATTGCTGGACCATGAGGAGTTGTATCGTATTTATCCGTGGCTGCGAGATATTGAGGTAGAGCATACGATGTTCGGAACCTCGGCTTATGATCCGGCAACTGACAGGATCATACTGAACGATATGCAGATTGCAGGTGCGTCGAAAAGCGAGAAGCGCGCGCTGGTTCTGCATGAGGTGCAGCATGCCATTCAGGAGCATGAGGGCTTTGCTAGAGGCTCCAGCGAGGGGTATTGGAGGGCACTGAGAGCCGAAGGTGTTCTGCCGGAGGAACTGAAAAACCAAAGCGACCGCGACCTGTACCTGCGTACGGCGGGCGAAATCGAGGCACGGGACGCTGCAAATCGCGCTTCGATGGACGAGGCGACTCGATACCTGACTGCGCCTGATTTGGGTGACGGGCGCGCTTTAAATGAGCCGCGCTATCTGCCGGCACCGAGCCTTGGAGATGGTAAGTATTCCCTCGGCAGGGGTATCGACGACCTGACGGCGCACTACTTGGCAGCGCCCAATTTGAACGGCATGGCGCTCGAAGATGGTACGCGGGTCTCGCCGGAGATCGCGGAAGCCCTGGAGCGGATGCAGAATCGGACGCAGCCGGTCACGGACAATCCGGCGATGGGCAAAGCGGACTTCACGGGTACCCGCGCGCTTCAAAAGCTGGGCGTGAAGATCGCGAACAGCGTGGGGCTATATCAGAACCTCGAACAGCTCAAGGGCCAGGATCGTGCGGCGAAGCAGGTCGCAAAGGAGAGACGCCGGGCGGAGAGCAGGCTTGACGCGACGAAGGCGGAGCGGACGTTTGCGCGGGGCATCATGGATGGCCTGTATACCGAGGCGGATATCCCCGCGAGCATGGACCGTGCGAAGGTCACGGAGCTTGCCGACTACTACCGCGCGGAGCAGCAGACCTCCGACGACCGCATCAAGGGCGTGCGCCGGACCATTAACCGCGAGTTGGAGGGCGCGATGGCGCACCTATTCCGCGACAGCGACCGCTTCAAGCCGGAGAGCGGTTTCGTGATGAGTTACCGCACGCCGCAGCGCATTATGAACGCCATCTTCGGCGAGACCAGGGCGAAGGCGATCAACGAGGCGATCTTCAATCCCGTGGCGGAGAACGAGGCGGAGCGCATCCGCTTCATCAACCGGATGTTCGACGAGGTACGCACCTTCCAAGGCAAGGACGGGAAGGCAAGCGAACTGACGACGGAGGAGAGCGCGCTGGTGCAGCAGGTCATCGAGGGCAAGGCCGCGGCGGAAGAGGTCGCGGGTCTGGAGATGCGCAGCGCCATCGAAAGCGCGGCGCAGAAAATTCAAAAGGATGGGTGGAC
>JAFTGG010000001.1 GCA_017458025.1 Oscillospiraceae bacterium
AGTAAGCGTCAAATAATCGGGCGGGTTGCGCCGCCCTCTGGAATATGAAATACTGTGTAGGGCTTCTCGAAGAGTCTGCGAGAGTCCCTTACCAAATATGGCATAGTCCTTGGCAGTCTGCGAGAATGACAGGGAATGCCATAGACTTTCATAGACTGGGGGTAATGGATCATGGACGAGATGACGATCCAGCGAGCCGGACGGCAGCAAAACCTTTTGGCGTGGAGCCAGCGCGTGGCGGACTGCCGCAGCAGCGGCTTGTCGGTAAATCGCTGGTGCGCCGAGCATAATATCAAGCCAAAGACCTACTATAACTGGCAAAAGAAGGTCTTCGCCGCCATGATCGAGCAGCAAAAAATGCTGGTGGAAGTAACGGAGACGCAATCCCGCTTCGCTGAGCTTCCCGCTCCGGCGCCGGAACCCGCCCCGGTCCCAGCGGCGGAGCCGGGGCAGAAAACAGGCCTCATCGCTTCTATCCGCGTTGGCAACGCTTCGCTCGACATCTATGACGGCGCGGATGCAGAGGTCGTTGCCACCCTCTGCAAGGTGTTGAACCATGCTGAGTGACTTCAAAGGCGCGGATAAGGTCTACATCGCCTGCGGATACACGGATCTCCGAAAGGGGATCGACGGCCTTGCCCTGCTGGTGCGGCAGGAATTCAATCTGGATCCCTTCACAAACACGCTGTTTCTTTTCTGCGGCAGACGCCGCGACCGAATAAAGGGGCTGTACTGGGAGGGCAACGGCTTCGTCCTTGTCTATAAACGGCTGGAGGAAGGCGTGTACCAATGGCCGAGAAGCGAGAGCGAGGTACGGCAGATAACGCCTCAACAATACCGGTGGCTCATGGAAGGTCTCAAGGTGGAACAGCCCAAAGCACACCGTCCGGTTGAAGGCTTAAGCATTGCATAAAATTGCTTAAAATTTGCTAAAATACTGGACTTTCTGCCTCTTTTGTGGTATAATTTATATATGAACAGAGAGGTTGTTTCGGAGACAAGCAACGCGGAGATGGTGTCCATTACCCGCGCGGAATACGGAGAGCTTTTGGAGCTGCGGGAACAGAACCGGTGGCTCATGGAGCAGTTGCGCGTCGTTAAGAGCAAGCAGTTTGGCTCCAAGTCCGAGAAGTCCTCCGAGCAGGTTGGTGAGCAGCTCACACTGCTCTTTGACGAGGCGGAAGCCTGGGTTACCATAGAGGAGAAGCAGGCTGCCACGAAGGTAAAGGAGCATACCCGCTCCCGCAAGTCCGGCAATGTCCGGGACATTCTGCCCGAAAACATTGAGGTTGTTGAAGTCGAGCATACCCTGCCGGAGGAGGAGCGTGCCTGCCCGCAGTGCGGCGAAACCATGCAGCCGATTGGCAAGGAAGTGCAGGAGAGCCTGGAGTTTATCCCTGCCAAGGCGATCCTTAAGCGCGATATCTATTACACCTATGCCTGTGAGAACTGCAAGAAAAACGATATCTCGACGCCAATCGTGAAGACGCCGAAGGACGCGGTCCTCATTCCGGGGAGCTATGCCGCACCGGAGGCGGTGGCGTATATCGCGGTGCAGAAGTTCGTGATGGGCTCGCCGCTGTACCGGCAGGAGCAGGAGTGGAACCGCCAGGGACTCATGCTGTCCAGGCAGACGATGTCCAACTGGTTGATCTACTGCTCGGATAACTATGCCCTGCCGGTTTATTTGGCGCTGAAGACCGAAGAGATGAAGCACGATCTTCTTCATGCGGATGAAACGGAGCTGCAGGTGCTGCACGAAACCAACCGGACGGCTCAACAGAAAAGCTATATGTGGCTGTACCGCACCGGCGGCGACGCGGAGCATCCTATTGTCCTGTATGACTATGCTCCCGGACGCGGGCAGGAGTACCCCAACGCTTTTCTGAAAGGGTTCCACGGGTATCTCCAGACAGACGGCTACTCCGGCTACCATGGTCTGGAGGAGGTAACGCACGTCGGCTGCTGGGCGCACGCCCGCCGAAAATTCGACGAGGCGTGCAGAGCGGTGCCAAAGGGGAAACGCTCGCCCACAGCCGAGCAAGGCGTGGCCTATTGCACCCAGCTTTTCGAGCTGGAAAAGGAATTTAAAGACCTCACGCCGGAAGAACGGAAGAAACAGCGGCTGGAACGGGAAAAGCCCGTTCTGGACGCTATGTTGGCATGGGCAAATACGCGCAACGCCGCACCGAAGTCCGCGCTGGGGAAAGCCCTCACCTACTTGAAGAACCAGTGGCCGTACCTGAACAACTATCTGCTCGACGGCAGAATTGAGCTGAGCAACAACCGCGCCGAGCGCAGTATCAAGCCATTTGTGATCTCCCGGAAGAACTTCCTGTTTGCGAACACGGCAAGAGGCGCGCAGAGCAGCGCCGTGCTCTTCAGCTTGATTGAGACGGCGAAGGAGAACGGACTTGATCCGTACCGCTACCTGACATGGTTGTTTGCCGAAGCGCCGCGGCTGTCCCATGCCGATCCGGAGTGGGCATCCAAGCTGCTGCCGTGGAACGCACCCGAGAACTGCCGACCAGCCAAATGATTTCTCTCCCTTTAGGGCTCGCTGTCTGCGGGCCCGTTTTTTATGCCCGTTTGACGCTTACGTTCTTATCAAAGCCACATGAACGCGCTGGCAGAACGCTCCGCCAGCGCGTGGTATCTGTCTTCGATTCAGCGCCGCACCGCGGCGTTGCTTTTGAGATGTGCCGTATTCTCGGTCGACTGGGTCGACCTGCTGCTCACCCCCGGCACGGGAATATGCAAGCCCGCCTTGTAGTGTAGGCGGCGCGATACCAACGGACGGTGCGGAGGTCGCGACTCTCCCTCGCCGATCTCTCAGTATCTCCCTTTTACCCTGCGATACGGGTCTTTGCGATTGCTCGGTCACGCTTCAGGCGGTACCCTCCGCCGGTCAAAAGGTCAGGCACGGCGTTATTCCACAAGAAAATCGCCGCTCCGCTCCCGACACGATACCGTGACCCTGTGCAATGCTTGCATACTGGTTATAAGCTGGTTCAAGCCCGCTGTTTTTCAAGGTACAGGTTCAAGTGTGCGTCTTGGTAGAGCAACACCTCTCATAAAGCACGCTCAAAACGGCATTTTTGCACCCTGTTTTGAAAATTTTTTCAAAACTTTTTTTCTTGCGCCAAGAATAGACTTGGATACATTCTGGTGAGCAATGCCCTCAGCGTTGGCGATCTGCTCCTCTGTCATGCCCTCCACGCAGTACATCCAGAGTCGCCGATACTGCCGTTGCGTCAGCAAATGCCGTATCATAACAATGGCATGGGCCTGTGCTTCAGATTTTTCCCGATCCCGCAGCCGCTTGAAAAGCAATTCCTCCGGTGAATTGCCAGGAGCCTCTTCGCTGTTGGTCAGGGAAAGCGCCTCATTTTCTTCCCTTTGATTGCGTTCCGTTTCCAGATAGTCCTGATCCGACAGCTCCTTCCATTGCCGAAATTCGGCGTCACTGGCAAAGTCCTCGCGCTTGATCGAATATGTACCCGTGACGCTTTTATATACGATTGCGTCGCTTTCCAGCTTGTTCAGCGCATAGTCGCTTTTCTTGTCATACACCGTATGTTCCTCCGAAGATTTGAATTTGGTTTCAAGTCTTCGGAAAGGCGGAGCGCGCGGTGCATTACATAAGGCATACTTCTTCCCAGTTAATCCGCCAAAACCGCATTTATGTAGAACTCGGCAAAATTCGACCGTATTCCCTATATTTTGACAGGGAGTACGGTCGAATTTTGTCGAATTACTGTTTGTGTTAGTGCGGCGCCCTTTTACGGCCCGCTTTTCGCGGTTGGGATTGCGCCGAACCTGTATTTCATTGGCTACGCTGTACCGCACTTCACCATCACGGGTAAAACGTCCCCGCTCGGTGAGTTGGAATTCATATGCGAAACAAGTCCGCCGCCGAGATTATTACATCTTTCTCTTTCTATACCCCTTATCTCTCTTTCTCTGTGTATTACGGCTCACTCTTTATATGAGCCGCCGTGTATTTCTCTCTTGGCGCGTGTATTGTAGAATACTGTCGAGGTGAGTTGTAATGCGTGATTTTTCCCTACCGCTGGGCGATGAGTTAAAGCGAACCCGTGAAAAACTTTGTCTATCACAGCGCAAGGTGGCAGAGGCTGCCGGCATCGACACGCGTACAGTTTTGGATATTGAAAACTACAGAGGTAATCCAAAGCTGGAAGTCCTATATCCATTGGTCCGCAGCACGAATATGGACCCGCGCGCCATCTTCTTTCCAGAACTGCTTCGCGACTCCCCTATGCTCGCAAAATTGCGCCTGTTGGTAGAACAATGCAGTGAGGAAGAAGCCGCCGTAATGATAGAAGTCTTCAAAACCGTGTTAAACGCTATCCGCAACACAAATTCTACCGACCTTAAATAGACTGCGCCAGTTCTCTGTGCCCCGGAAAGCCGGCGCGGTTTTACTTTCCGTCTCTATCGCGGACAGTCAATTTGAACATTGCAACATCGACAACCGTTTCTGTTTTGCATTTGGTGCAAAACAGAGGGTACTTTACCAATACAGTATCCTCATACACTTTGGTATGCGTCCTGTTTTTACAAACAGGGCAGGGAAGCCAACGGAACTCCTTTTGAATGGTCTCTCCCATATTAACCTCCGTTCAATCACCGCTCTGCGTCTGGCGTCCGGCTTTTGTGATTGTAGTATTCCTCAAATTGAAACTATTATGGATCGTAATACTTTTCTGCTTGCGATCAATTTTTTTCACCTATAATAATACACGGCAAACAGGCAAGCTCTATTAATACAAAATCTCCGGCATCAGGAGCAGCTGGTTCATGCGCTCCAGCTTTGTCTTTTCCTCCGGCGTCAGAACCATATTTGCCTTCTCGATCTGCTCCTCCGTCTCTGCCAGCAAACGGCACGCCTTGAGGTAGTCTACCGTCAGGCGCCTCAGGAGGTTTGAAAGGTGGCGGAGCACTGCTATCACCAAGGCTGGATTCTCCTCAAAGAGAATACCGAGGTCGTTTTCATAAATTGGTTCAAGGTCGTCCCATTTTCCAGCGAGACTGCCGTCGCGCTGCGATCTCTGTTTTCTAATACCGCCATCTCGCCGAAATAATCGCCTACGCGGCGTTCGAACAGGAACTTTTCATCGGCCTCTCCGTACTTCGCGTAGACTGAGGCGCCGCCGGAGAGTAGTTGATACATACTTCCGTCCCGTTCGCCTTCCTTGAAGATAACGTCACCTTGTTTGCAAACGAGTTCGTTCATTTGAGTGCCCCCACATCACTTCGTTGTAATCGCCTTCAGCCACGCCTCATAGCCCGCGGGGATGGACGTGTAGCGCAGCAGTGCGCCGCCCTCCGTCCGCTCCATGACCTTGCCGAACAGCTTTCCACCTGCTTCGAGCTGGATATTGTCGTAGACCTCCAGCTCCGCTCCGGTATCCAGCACCGCGCCGTCGTGCGCCACGGCGACAATGCCGCCGTAGTAGGACTTCACGCCGCCGTGCTTGCCGTCGAGCTTGTGGAAGCGCACAGGAATGGGCTTCTCCAGCGCCTGCGGCTTCGTGTCCCGGACCTTCGCCGTCACATTGTACGGCGCGCCGATTCCCGTCACCTGCGAGAGCACCAGCTCACCCTTGACGCCCTTGGGATAGACCGTCATCTCCTGCGCGATCTCCAGCTCGACGCCCGCGAGCTCTCGCGTCAGCGGCGGGATCAGCACCTGCCCGCCGACCGTGTAGCTCTCGATGCGGCCGCAGAGATTGACGTGGCTGCCGACCACGCCGTATTTCGTGCGCTTCTCGGACCCGATGTTGCCGACGATGACCTCGCCGGTGTTGAGCCCGATCCCCATCTCCAACACAGGATAGTCCCGCTTCGCGTTCCACGCGTTGACGGCCTCCATGCGCGCCTCCATCTCCACCGCCGCGGCGATGGCGTCGGCGGCGTGGGTCTCGCTCGGCGCGGGCGCGCCGAAGATCGCCATGATGCCGTCGCCGATGAACTCGATGATCGTGCCGTTTCGCCGCTGGATGATCTCGGTCATCTCGCCGAGGTAGTGGTTGAGCATGGCGATGAGGTCGCCGGCGTCCATGCGCTCGCTCATGGCGGTAAAGCCCCGCAAATCGCTCATCATAATGGTGAGCGTTCTTTTTTTGCCGCCGAGGGCGAGCCCGTCCGGCGTTTCGAGCAGCTGGCGCACGATCTCGTCGGAGAGGAATCGCCCGAACGTCTCGCTGAGCAGTTGGTTCCGCAGTTCCAGCTGTCCGTTGAGCGCACGGATGCGCTCCATCGCCTTGAGCGCGTCGCGCAGTTCCGTCAGCTCCGTCATGTCGCTGAGCACCACGATCACGCCCACGCGCTCCGCGCCGTCCGTCAGATACGACGTGACCATGCGGAGCTGTTTGGTCTCCGTACCCGTAAAGTACGGCACGATGGCGTCATGCGTGCGGTCGCGGTCATACACCGCGTCGAGGATCGCCTGCGTGAAATCGTCGTTCGCCTCGTTGTCGAAGAAGCACACGCCAAAGCTCTTGTGCAGCAGCTCCTCCTCCGTGCGAGACAGGATATGCAGCGCCGCGGGATTCAGATAGCTGATGACGCCGTCAAAGCTGATGGTCATGACGCCCTCGGACATATCCCGCATGATACTCTCACGGATCAATTCCCGCTTGTCGGGCATATCCTCTCACCCCATTCCAAAGTAGTGATGCTCTTTCAGATATTTCAGCGACCGCTCCACGCCGTCGAGCCCGCCGACTTCCAACGTCAAGGGAATGTCCTTGTCAATTCCTTTCCACAGCCTGTCGGCTTCGTCCCAATCGATGTTCCCCTCGCCAAGCGGCAGGTGATCGTCGAACGCACCGTTGTTATCGGAAAGATGGAGGTAGCCGATGCGGTCGCCGAGCGCGTCAAACCACCCTTGTATCGGCACGCGGGAGTAGTTCGCGTGCCCGAAGTCGAGGCAGACGCCGATGCGCTCATCCGCTATGCGGCGCATCAGCTCCCGGATGGGCTGCGGATCGAGGTCGGGGCTGTTTTCGATGTAGATGTGCGTCTGATACTGCTCCGCAAGCCCCATGTAGAACTCCGCGCAGGTATCCGCCCAGCTCTCCAGATAGCCGCCCCGCAGAAACGGGAAGCAGCTTGAATGGAACACGACGTTCTTTGTGCCGAGGCGCACCGCCAGCGCACAGCTCTCCCTGCAACGGCGCCGAGACAATGCACGGAAGGGAGGGTCGCCGCTGGCAACATTCACGTCGATGAACGCGCCGTGGATCGA
>JAFTGG010000245.1 GCA_017458025.1 Oscillospiraceae bacterium
CAACCACTCGATCAACAACGTCTACTGGGGCATGGCGCTCATCGGCATCGCGATGGTGTTCGGCTTTGCCATCGCGGCGGTTACGCGCAAGATGTTCGACGCCAGCGGCAGAATGCAGACGTCGCTGGGTCAGATCATAACCGCGGCGATCCGCACCATCTTCCTGATCCTCGGCATGAGCGCGATCATGGTCGTCGTGCTGAACTCGACGAACGTGCTCATGCAGCAGATCAACTACATATTCAACGATCCGGATAATCTGGATCTGGAGGAGACCATCGTCTACACCGACGAAGAGTTTGCGGCGATGGGGCGCGTGCTCAACACCATCGGCAACTACTCGCTCAATCATTCCTATTCGAGCCGGTACAACATCAACACCTGCTTCAACGAGATCCGGAAGGATCTCTACTACCTGCAGCAGCAGAAGGTGTTCCGCTATTACTACACGACCGCGGACGCGGACGGGAACGAGGTGAATACCTGGCAGGCGGTTTTGCAGAAGGTGGCAAATTCCCACGATTTGCGCACCGACCTCAAGCTAGACGTAAGTTATGACGCCGTGACGAAGTCGCTGCTTGAGGCGATGGACGTCATCCGGAACGACACGTCGTTCAAGCCGCTGCAGTCGTACTCGCGCGTTGTGCCCGCCGAGGGCAGCGTGCCGCTGGACCGTTATCTGTTCCTGATGGGCACCATGAGAGCGGCCAAGAACAGCGAATACAACACGAACGCCGAGCTGACCGATCCCGTGCGCGGCCCGTACTATTCGGGCGAGAAGAACATTTATAACATCACGCAGGTCAGCGGCGATTTCGATATCGGCTTCGCAACAGATTACCTTGTGGTATTCCTCTCCGGTATTGCGCTGATCTTCGATCTGGTGACCATCATCCTCAACTGTATCGCGCGCATGTTCAACATGCTGTTCCTGTACCTCATCGCGCCGCCGATCTTCGCCACGCAGCCGATGGACGGCGGCGGCAAGACAAAGCAGTGGATGACGGCGTTCATCGTCCAGGCGTTCAGCGTGTTCGGCACGGTCATCGCCATGCGATTGCTGCTCATCTTGCTGCCGATCGTCACAAGCTCCAAGCTGGTGCTGTTTGAAAACTCGATGCTGAACATCATGGCGAAGCTGGTGCTGATGTACGGCCTCTTCGAGGTCTCCAAGAAGGCGACGGGTCTGCTGACCGGCATCCTCGCGGACAGCGCGGGCTGGCAGTCGGTGCAGGCGGGCGACATGTCCGGCTCCGCGGGCAAGCTGATCCGCGGCACCGTCGACAGGGCGAAGGGAACCGTCGGCGCGGCGCGGTGGGCGGCGGGCAAGGTGGGCGGCAAGGTGGCCGGCGTTGCCACGAAGCCGATGCAGAACCTCGCCAAGCGCGGATATGACGCTACCATTGGCAAGGCTGCCAAGGCGTGGAACGAACTTGGCAGCGACAAAGCAGGAAAAGAACGGCGAGAGGCGGAGGAGACCGCCAAAAAGAATAAGGCGGTCGAGGCCGCGACGGAGCGGCTGTACGGAGAGAAAGGCGCCTTTGGAGACGAGGCTCAACGGAAAGCAAACGCGGAAGCGAACGGGGGAAGCGGCGGTGCTGTGAGCAGCACGCCTGATAGCGGCAGCAAGCCTGTCGGTACCGCCGCCGGCGCGATGCCCGGCGTGGCGGGTGGCTCTCCCAGCAGCGGCGGAGGCGCTTCCGGCGGAGGCGCCGCAAAGACGCCGCCCCCGCTTCCGGGCAAAGCGTCTGCCGGTAGTACACGCACCAATACTGCCGGAGGCGGCGGCCCCGCAGCCGGCGGACAGAAATCTCAGGAGGCTCCCGCGGCGATCGGCAGCCGTCCGAGTATCGGCGCCGCGCCCAAACCCTCGAGCGGCGCGAAGGAAGCGCCCACCCCGCGCAGCCGGCCCACGCTGGACTGAGAAGAAATAAACGATAGAGGAATGTGCAGCTATGACAAGACTGATACCGGGTAAAACCAAGGTGGATGTGGAGCTGTTCCGCGGCGTAACGCTGGGGGATGTGCTTGTCGCGGGCGTCGGGATCGCCATGATCATTCTGGTGGTCCTGTCGAACCTGCCCTATAAGTTCGGCATCAGCATCGGCGTCGCGGCGGTGGCGGGGTTGCTGCTGTTCCGCATCGACGAGCAGCCGAATTACCGCTATCTGCTGCACATCCTCGGACATTTGGGCTATGACCGCCGCTTCGCCAAGACCTACACGGACAAGATGCTTGTGGAGCGCGGCGAGGGCAGGATGGACGAAGCCGCCTTTGACGAGCTGTTCCGCCAGAATCAGGAAAAGACCGAGACCAAGGCCGAGAAGAAGGAACGCCTCAAGGCCGAGAAAGCTGCGGAGAAGGAACGCGCGAAGGACCGCAAGCGGGAAGACAAGCTTCTGAAAAGCAAGAAGACCTCGGAAGAGGTCAAGCAGGCCATTCTCAAAAAGCGCGAGGAGGAGGCCGAGGAAGAACGGTTAGAGGCGGAGAAGAAGGGCGTCGAAGCGCCCGAAGCCGAAGAAAAGCTGTCAAAGCGGGAGCGCAAGGCGGCGGAAAAAGCCGAGGCAAAGGCGCGCAAGGCGGCGGAGAAGGCGCGTGAGGCAGAGCGCAAGCGCGAGGACAAGATCCTCAAAAGCAAGAAAGCCTCCGAGGAGGAAAAAGAGGCGATCCGCCAAAAACGCGCGGAAGAGGCGGAGCGGGAATTAAATGAATCGCTCAAACGCGCCGCCGAGGACGGAAAAGCCGACGCGCTGACCGAGAAGGAGCGCAAGGCGGGCGAAAAGGAGCGCGCCAAAAAGCGCAAAGAGGAAGATAAACTTCTCAAGAGCAGCAAGGTCTCCGAAGAGGAGAAGGAGGCCATCCGCGCCCGCCGCGCCGCCGAGAGCGCGGAGGCCATGCGCAAGATGGCGGACGCGAAGGACGCCACGACCACGCGCAAGAGCATGGACGGCATCGTCGGCTTCACCTCCATCCACGACGGCCTGATCGAGTACGGGAAAAAGGAATACTACGGCGCGGCGATCGAGATCGACCCGGTGGAGTTCCGCTTTTTCAGCGAGCATCGCCGGCAGAACTCCATCGAGGCGGGCGTCGGGCGCATCCTGCGTGCGATCAACGCCAAGTACAGCGCCAACATCGTGAAGCTCGAGCGCCCCCTCCGCTATGAAAGCTATCTTGACAAGGAATACGAAAAGCTCTATCAGCTGCGCGACTCCTACGAGAGCGGCCTTCTGACGGAAGATGAGCTCAAGGCGCGCGTCGAGGTAGAATACGACCGCATCAACGAGCTGCGAAGCCTCTGCGACGAGGGGAAGGTCGTGACGGGCTTCTACTACCTCGTGTTGTTTGAGAGCGACAAGCGCC
>JAFTGG010000246.1 GCA_017458025.1 Oscillospiraceae bacterium
CATAACAATAATCAAAAAAATCGTGTCGCGAGAATCTTATCTTAACGATTTGCGCGACACGATTTGCTGCCTCTATTTCCTCTTATACTATTCTGCAATTAGGCCTTGTTTAAAAATGCCGACATGCCCAAACGGCGGGTCTTTTTCCGCCATACTGCGGCAATTTTTCTTGCAATACACAAAGTATTGCCGCGTCAAATCGGCCTTGTCTGGCGAAAAACCCTCGGCGTTGGTCACGCTGCCCATTTTTCAAACAAGGCATGGAACAAACAAAATTTCCTCTTGACATCAGAGGAAATTTTCGGTAGAATAAATTGATTATATGCGCTAATAGGCGAAGGACGAACCTTCACCTATTAACGCAAGTGTAGCAGATTGCATTGAAATATGCAAGCGTTTCGACGATGTTTGTATAAACAACGCCGGGCGTATCACAGCGAGCGGCGCCCTCGGCCGCCGAGAGGCTGGGGGAGACGTCTAAACGACATGCTTCATGGCGTTTGGACACGGCCATATTTCGCGGCTGCCGCGTCAGCGGCGGGCGAAATGGCGATCAATACTCTACGGAACCGGCAAAGGACCTGCCGGTTCCAAGAAAGGCGTGAAGTTATCAATGGCCCACGACAAGATGTACGGCAAGACCATGCGCAAGAACTTCGCACGGCACGAGGAAGTCATGGAGATGCCGAATCTCCTCGAACTGCAAAAGACCTCGTACCAGTGGTTCCTCGACTACGGTCTGCGCGAGGTGTTCGCGGACGTGGACGCGATCGCGAACTATGCCGGCAACCTCGAACTCAGCTTCATCGACTACAAGATGGACGAGCAGCCCAAGTACGACGTGGAGGAGTGCAAGGCGCGCGACGCGACCTACGCCGCTCCGCTCAAGGTCAACGTGCGTCTTTATAATAAGGAGACGGGCGAGATCAAGGAGCAGGAGATCTTCATGGGCGACTTCCCGCTCATGACCCAGTCGGGCACTTTCGTCATCAACGGCGCGGAGCGCGTCGTCGTGTCGCAGATCGTGCGTTCGCCGGGCATCTACTACGGCAAGGAGATCGACCTCAAGACCGACCTGCCCCTGATGACCGCGCAGGCGATCCCCTACCGCGGTGCGTGGCTCGAATATGAGACCGACGCCAGCGAGATTTTCTGGGTGCGCATTGACAAGAACCGCAAGCTGCCCGTCACCGAGCTGCTGCGTGCTCTGGGCGGTCAGGCCGAGGGCTACGCCGAGCTCAAGACGGACTCCGGTATTCTGGAGCTGCTCGGCGACGACGAGCGCGTCGTGGCGACCCTCGAAAAAGACGCCTGCAAGACCTACGAAGAGGCGATGCTTGAGATTTACCGCAAGCTGCGCCCGGGCGAGCCGCCCACGGTCGAGGCCTGCGAGACCCTTATCAACAACCTCTTTTTTGACCCGCGCCGCTATGACCTCAGCATGGTCGGCCGCTACAAGTACAACAAGAAGCTCTCCCTGCACGCGCGCGTGCGCGGGCAGAAGCTGCTGTTCCCCGTCGCCGACCCGCGTACGGGCGAGATCCTTTACGACGCCGGCCATGTCATGACCGGCGAGGAGGCCGACGAGCTTGACGCGATCGGCGTGAACGACGTGACGCTGGACGTCGACGGCCGTCCGCTGCGCGTGTTCTCGAATCACATGGTGGACCTCGGCCGCTTTGTCGACTTCGACCCGAAGGAGCTCGGCATCAAGGAGCGCGTGCGCGAGAGCGTTATGCGCGAGCTGCTCGGGCAGTACTCCGGCGACGACCTCAAGGACGCGATCCGCGAGAATGCCGACCGCCTCGTGCCGAAGCATATTCTCGTGGACGATATTCTCGCGTCCATCAACTATATGAACGCGCTGGCGCGCGGCATCGTGCTCAAGGACGACATCGACCACCTCGGCAACCGCCGCCTGCGCTGCGTGGGCGAGCTGCTGCAGAACCAATTCCGCATCGGCTTCTCCCGCATGGAGCGCGTTATCCGCGAGCGCATGACGATTCAGGACCTCGACATCGTTACGCCGCAGAGCCTCATCAACATCCGTCCGGTCACGGCGGCGATCAAGGAGTTCTTCGGCTCCTCGCCGCTGAGCCAGTTCATGGACCAGACCAACCCGCTCGCCGAGCTGACGCACAAGCGCCGCCTCTCGGCGCTCGGTCCCGGCGGTCTTTCCCGCGAGCGCGCGAACATGGAGGTCCGCGACGTGCACTACAGCCACTACGGCCGTATGTGCCCGATCGAGACGCCGGAAGGTCCGAACATCGGCCTGATCTCCTATCTCGCGACCTATGCCCGCATCAACGAATACGGCTTCATCGAGGCGCCGTACCGCAAGGTCGACCACGAGACCGGCAAGGTCTCCGACGACATCACCTACATGACCGCCGACGTCGAGGATCAGTACATCGTCGGTCAGGCGGCGGAGCCTGTCGACGCCAAGGGCTGTCTCGTCAACAAGCGCATCACCTGCCGCCACCGCGACGAGATCGTCGAGGTCGACCGCGACCGCGTCGACGACATCGACGTCTCCCCGCGCATGATCGACTCCATCGCGACCGCGATGATCCCGTTTCTGCCGAACGACGACGCGAACCGCGCTTTGATGGGCGCGAACATGCAGCGTCAGGCGGTGCCCCTGCTCAAGCCGGAGGCGCCCATCGTCGGCACCGGCATGGAGCACAAGATCTGCATGGACGCCGAGGTCGCCGTCCTCGCCGAGGGCGACGGCGTTGTGACCAAGATGGACGCGCGCAACATCACCGTCGCCTACGACGACAAGGAGCTCGGCACGAAGGAATATAAGCTCACCAAGTTCCTGCGCTCCAACCACGGCACCTGCATCAACCAGCACCCGATCGTCAACGTCGGCGAGCGCGTGCACGGGCGCAAGTACGACAAGCAGGGCCACATTCTGGAGGACCCCACCGTCCTTGCCGACGGCCCCGCCACCGACCAGGGCGAGATCGCCCTCGGCCGCAATATCCTCGTCGGCTTCATGACGTGGGAGGGCTACAACTACGAGGACGCGGTGCTTCTGAACGAGCGCCTCGTGCGCGAGGACCTCTACACCTCGATCCACATCGAGGAGTACGAGCTCGACGCGCGCGACACGAAGCTCGGCCCCGAGGAGATCACCCGCGACATTCCGAACGTCGGCGACGATGCGCTCAAGGACCTCGACGAGCGCGGCATCGTCCGCATCGGCGCGGAGGTCCACGCCGGCGATATCCTCGTCGGCAAGGTCACGCCCAAGGGCGAGACCGACCTGACGGCGGAGGAGCGCCTGCTGCGCGCGATCTTTGGCGAGAAGGCGCGCGAGGTGCGCGACACCTCCTTGAAGGTACCCCACGGCGAGAGCGGCATCATCGTCGACGCGAAGGTGTTCTCCCGCGAAAACGGCGACGAGCTGGGGCCGGGCGTCAACATGGTCGTCCGCGTCTATATCGCGCAGCGCCGCAAGATCCAGGTCGGCGACAAGATGGCCGGCCGCCACGGCAACAAGGGCGTCGTGTCCCGCGTGCTGCCGCAGGAGGATATGCCGTTCCTGCCGGACGGCACCCCGCTCGACATCGTGCTGAACCCGCTGGGCGTCCCGTCCCGTATGAACATCGGGCAGGTGCTCGAAGTCCATCTGGGCTACGCCGCCAAAACCCTCGGCTACAAGGTCGCGACGCCGATCTTCGACGGCGCGAGCTATGAGGAGATTCAGGAAGAGCTGGTCAGGGCCGGCCTCGATCCCGAGGGCAAGAGCTGGCTGTACGACGGCCGCACCGGCGAGCGGTTTGACAACAAGGTCACGGTTGGCTACGTCTACTTCTTAAAGCTCCACCATCTGGTCGACGATAAGATCCACGCCCGTTCCACCGGCCCGTACTCCCTTGTCACGCAGCAGCCGCTCGGCGGCAAGGCGCAGTTCGGCGGCCAGCGCTTCGGCGAGATGGAAGTCTGGGCGCTTGAAGCCTACGGCGCGAGCTACACGCTGCAGGAGATCCTGACCGTCAAGTCCGACGACGTGACGGGCCGTGTCCGCACCTACGAGGCGATCGTCAAGGGCCACAACGTCCCGCAGCCCGGCGTGCCGGAATCGTTCAAGGTTCTGGTCAAGGAGCTGCAGGCGCTCTGCCTTGACATTCAGGTGCTCGACCGCGACGGAGGCGTGATCGAGCTCAAGGAGGACGAGGACGCGATGGATACGTTCAACCTCGCGCGTATGGACGCGGAGGACGAGCGCAACCGCCGCAACCCGTTTGCCGACGAGGCCGAGTTTGAGGAGGCCGGCTTCGCCGTCGGCGACGCCGGCGACGAGGACAGCATTTATGCTTCGGAATCGTCGGGCCTCAGCGATGAAGACTAAGGAAGGGGAGGAGCAACAAAATGAGTTATGTACCGTTTGACGCGATCAAGATCGGGATCGCTTCCCCTGAGATGATCAAGGAATGGTCCTACGGCGAGGTCAAGAAGCCGGAGACCATCAACTACCGCACGCTCAAGCCCGAGCGCGACGGATTGTTCTGCGAGAAGATCTTCGGGCCGACCAAGGATTGGGAGTGCCATTGCGGAAAGTATAAGAAGATCCGCTACAAGGGCAAGATCTGCGACCGCTGCGGCGTCGAGGTCACCCGCGCCAAGGTCCGACGCGAGCGCATCTTTGGCCCAACCAAGGACTGGGAATGCCACTGCGGCAAGTATAAGAAAATCCGTTATAAGGGTAAGATCTGCGAGCGCTGCGGCGTTGAGGTCACCCGTGCCAAGGTGCGCCGGGAGCGCATGGGCCACATTGATCTGG
>JAFTGG010000247.1 GCA_017458025.1 Oscillospiraceae bacterium
CAGTCGAAACCGATATGCCGGGCGTTCATATCTATTCCGCCAACGGATTGCGCCAACAGGCGGGTCACGGCGGCGCGATGATGGGACCGCGCGAGGCGGTGTGCCTCGAAACGCAGCTCTGGCCCAACGGCATGCTGTGCTACGGCTTCCCTTCTCCCGTGCTGCGCAAAGAGCAGCACATGCGCAGCGAAACGGTCTACGCGTTCTCCGTCGAATAACGGGTAAAACCGGCGTCACATGACGCCGGTTTTGATTGCGTTTCCGGGATTTTGGTTTATACTGGATAGCCGAGGTGATTTTCGTGAGCACATTTCTGACCCTCGCCTATCTGTTCTTTCTCGGATCGCTGTTCGGCTGGGTGCTGGAGCTGTTCTTCCGCAAGTTTTTCTCCAGAGCGAACCCCGAGCACAAGTGGATCAATCCCGGCTTCTGCGTCGGGCCGTACGTCCCGCTCTACGGCTGCGGCCTGTGCATTTTGTATCTGCTTGCCGCGTTGGGCGGCGCCACGGGCTGGGAGGACAGCATCGCGGGCAAGGCGCTGCTGTTTCTCGGCATGGCGGTCAGCATGACCGCCATCGAGTACATCGCGGGCGTTTTGCTGCTCAAAGTCGCCAAGGTGCGGCTTTGGGATTACAGCATGCTGTGGGGCAACGTCGACGGGCTGATCTGCCCGCTGTTCTCGTTCTTCTGGGCGGCTCTCGGCGCGGTATACTACTTCGCCGTCCACCCGTACATTCTGGACGCGCTGCGCTGGCTCGCGAACAACCTCGCGTTCTCGTTCGTGATCGGCTACTTTTTCGGCGTGTTCACGCTCGACCTCGCGTACTCCGTTCAGCTTCTCGCACGGCTCAGAAAATTCGCCGACGAGAACGGAGTCGTCGTCAAGTATGAAAACCTCAAGGCGCACCTCCATGTCGCGCGGGAACGCGCGAAGCTGGCGCCGCGTTTCTTTTTCCCGCTTTACACCGTACGTCCGCTTGCCGAGCATCTGCGCGAGGCGATGGACGCTCTGGAGGAGCGGCGCGACCGACGCAAGGTTTGACAGGCGCTCCGGCTTTCGCTATAATGCTCTCCGACATCACACGGTAAGGAGCCTGTTTTCATGGAATCTGACATCGCCGAGCGTAAGGCGCGGGAACTGACCGGCGGCAACGCGTTCGCCGTATTCAATCATCTGGAGGTCGAGCACGTCGAACCGGACTACGCGGTTTTCAAGCTCGATATCCGTCCAGAGAGCAAAAATCCACGCGGCTTCGTCCACGGTGGGCTGCTCGCCGGCATGGCGGACAACGCCGCCGGCTATGCCGCCCACAGCGACGGGCGCACCTACGTCACGCAGTCGAGCCACATGAACTACCTGCACAATCAGGCGGAGGGGGTAATCCGCGCCGCCGGACGCGTGCTGCACCGCGGCAGAACGGTCTGCCTTGTGCGCGTGGACATCACCGGCGAGGACGGCGCGCTCCTCGCCACCGGCGAGGTATCTTATTTTTGCGTCGATAGGGAGCGGACGTGATACGATTCCCTGATAAAATACTTCCATTTTACCAGAGAGGCAGCGCGGCGACCCGCGCTGCCTGTTTTGCGCCATCGGCGCTTTAAAAAGCAGAATACCTCTACTTTTTCAGGCATTTCAGTATCAGTTGGCGGATAAATCGCCGCCGCGGTTCCCGCGGCCTCCCCCGCCTGGGCCGCCGCGTCCACCGAAGAAGAAGCCGCTGTCGGAGCCGTCTCCGCTTTCGCCGTCGGACGAGCCGCGACCGAAGCCGCCGCCCATCATACCGCCGCCGAAGCCGCCCATACCGCTGCTCTCGCCGAGCGTGGTCACAATCTCCTCAAGCGTGATCTCCTCCTCGCTGTCGCCGATGGCGAGGGTGTAGGTCTCGCCAAGCGCCATGTCGGGGCAACTGAGGGTCAGGTAGGTGAAGCTGCACGGGATTTCCCAGCTCAGCAGCACGCTGCCGCCCGCGTCCTTAAGCGTGACCGCCGTACCCGCCGCCGCGCCGGTGGCGTAGGCGATGGAGGGCTGCGCCGAGGTGTCGTCGAAGCTCTCCGCCATAGACGCGCCGCCCGCGGCGATGATCGTGCCGCCGCTGATCTCCGCGACGCCGCCGTTCTCGCTGCCGTAGTCGAGCGCGTTGTTGCTGCCGTTGCCGTTCAGGCTCACAAGGATCGTGCCGCCCTCGATGTAGATGCTTCCGTTGGAGTCGAGGCCGTCCGCGTCCTGCGCGTTCTCGTTGATGATCATAATATTGCCGCCGGTGATGCGGATATAGATCTCCGCATCCTCGTCCGCGGACGCGTCGGCGCTCTGCCGCGCGTCCATCTCCGGCGTCTCGGGGCGCTCGCCGTCAGACCCGCTCCAATCGGGCGGCTCCGGCATCTCGCCGTCGCCGAACATCTCGCTGAAGTCCGGCGCCTCACCGTCAAACGCGCCGAAGTCCGGACGCTCGCCGGTTTCGCTGCCGGAAGTCTCGCCGTCCGAGGCTTCGCCGCGCCATCCGAAGCCGCCGCCCATCATGCCGCCGAAACCGCTGCCGCCGCCGTTGGCGTTAAAGCCGTCGTCGGTCGGATAGATCATGATGTCGCCGCCGGCGACCTCGATGATAGGCGCCTCGACGCCCTCGTAGCACTCGGTGATGAGGAGCGTGCCGCTCTCGATATAGATATCCGTGTCGGAGTGGATCGCGTCGTCGCCCGCCGCGATGGTCAGGCTCGCGTTCGCGAAGCGGAAGCTGTCGTTGACGTGCAGACCGTCCTGCGGGCAGGCGATCGTGATCGTGCCGCCCGTGATCTTGAGGTCGTCGTTCGCGTCGACGCCATGCTTATAGTTCGCCACGATGTCGAGGCTGCCGCTGCCGTTGACGGTCAAATCGTCGTGCGTGAAAATGACGCCGCCGGTGTTGTCGCCGAGCGCCTCGTCGGAGTAGGTTTCGCCGCTCTCCATGCGGTTCTCGCTGCCCGCGGCGAGCGTCAGGAACACCTTCTGCGCCTGCTCGACGCGCAGACACGCGTCGTCGGAGCAATAGAGCTCCACGCCGTCGAGCAGGATAAAGACTTTCGACGAGTCGTACGCGTCCACGATGATGCTGCCGTCCGTCAGCGTGCCGGAGAACACATAGTACCCCGCGCCCGTGATGACGACGTCGCCGTCGTAGAAGTACGCGCCGTTGCCGCTGACCTTTGCGCTGCCGCCGCTGAGCGTGACGGTCGCCGTCGCGTTCGAGGCGTCCCAATCGCCGTTTAAGTCGTTGGCGGTGAAGTACGCCGTTTCCTCGTACGCCTCCGCGTCCTCGTCGACGACCTTCTCGATGCCCAGCGCCTCGCCGTTCATGAAGCCGATCGTCAGCAGCAGTCCCAGCGCCAGCACGACGGCAGCGATCTTGTCAAAGTGTTTGCTGGTTGACATAATTATTCCTCCGTGCCATGCCGCTTGCGGCATGGCATCAGCCATATTTCGCGGTTGCCGCATAAGCGGCGAGCAAAACGGCGATTCAACGTCAGCCCATATAGTCGCCGTTGTAGCTGACAAGCACCGCGCTCGACACGCCTTCCATGTCGGCGAGGGCGTTGACGAAGCCGGTGTCCTCCCCCTTGAGGCGCACCTCGCAGTTGACCTCGACGAGGCCCTTCTGCGCGGTCTTGCTCTTGACGACGCACTTGTTCGTGTTCTCGCCGAGGTACGCGAGCGCCTTGCGCTCCGTCTCGGTGCCGTCGCACTGGATAACGACGATGTACGGGTTCAGGTGGCTCTTACGATTCACAAAGACGAGCAGGATCACGCCGATGATGAGGCTGCCGAACACCGCCAGCGGAATAAGCCCCGCCGCGAGCACGATGCCCGCCGCGATGGACCAGAACAGGAACGCGATGTCGAGCGGCTCCTTGATGGCGGTGCGGAAACGGACGATGGACAGCGCGCCCACCATACCGAGCGACAGCACCACGTTCGACGTGACCGCCAGAATGACGAGTGTCGTAATCATCGTCAGCGCGATCAGCGTGACGCCGAAGCTGGACGAGTACATGACGCCCTGATAGGTCTTTTTGTAGACGAAGAAAATAAACACTCCGACGGCGAACGCCAGCGCGAGGGCGAGCACCATGTCGAACGGTTCGACGGCGCTCACGTTGCTGAGGAAGCTGGATCTGAAAATATCATTGAAAGTCATGATTGTTGTCCTTCTTTCTATGTGTTAGCCGTAGATGCGGCATTGCGCGTATTTGGAGAACGCGTTGGCGCGGCGGCCCGGAAGCTGCACCGCGTCGCGAATGATATCGGGCAGATATTCGTCCCACTTGACTTCGAGGATGATCGGCGCGTCGCCCGCGGGGACGGTCGCGCAGTTCACGTCGAGAAAGTCCGTGCAATTGAGTCCCGTGCGAATATTGTAGTCCAGCGTCACGCGGACGTTGCCCGGACCGAAGACGAACGGCTCGCGGTCATAGTCGACGATGGTCCTGGGCCGCAGGCCCTGCGAGCGCATCTTGGCGTACAGCTCGCGCACCAGACCGCGCTCGTCCGCCGCCATCCATTCGATCCTGCCGTCGACGATGCTCTGCGCCTCCCCGGCGGTCAGCGGCGCGCTCAGCTTGTTGCACAGACCGTTGATCTTACTTTTCTTCTCCAGATGAATGACGGACTTGTCGCCGTTATAATAGCGAATACGGAATTTCTCGCGCATATTGACGCCGTCGATCTTCTCGCGCAGCGCCTTATCCGCCGCGTTGTCGAAGTAGAGGCTGCGGATCAGGTACTTGCCGCCCACCGCGTGCTTGTCCGGCTTGGCCACCGCCATCATGCGCTGGCGGATCGCGATGCGGTCCGAGGGCGTGATCTCGATCTTCCACTCATGACGGAATTTCCGTCCCTGATCGGTGATAGGCATTTGATTGTCACCTCTTTTCCTCTTGTTGAGGTTGCCGGCATTATATGCCAACGAACCCAAAAAGTGTGAAATGGATTTGAAGCTACTGTGAATTTTTTAAAAACTCGTGCTCGCGCGTAACTTCCGTTATAAGTTGACATAATGTCCACGCTTTGTTTTGCCCGGTCAGCACCGCCTTGTACGGCACGGAGACGCCCGCGCGGCGCATATTGGCGAGCAGGCGGTCGAGCTGCTTGTCGCCGAGCGCGCAGAGCAGCATAAATTCGGTCTCCGGCACGCTCTCCGGCGGCGCGGCCGACGCCGCGGCATTGGTCGAGGCAAGGCGGCCCACGGTCTCGCCGAGCTGCTGAGCGCCGACGGTCAGCGTCAGGAGCTTCATCTCGCGCAGGATCGCGCGGAGCGCCTTTCCCTTCTCCGTCTCGTCGCCCAAATGGTAAAGAAGCACCTTTGCGCGCATCAAAACCGCCCCGTTTCACAAAAGATGGTTGGATTATAGCACAACTTTTGTGAATTGCAAGGCGGTTCCGAGGCTTGACTTCCCGCGAAATCAATGCTACTTTTTCATCAACAACAAAAAGGGCGGAACAGTTATGGTCATTTCAATGGATCTCGGTCCCGACAGCTACGATATTGTTTTGGAGCGCGGCGTTCTGCGCCGCGCGGGCGAGACGCTCGATCTAAACCGCAAGGTCATGCTCGTTACCGACGCGGGCGTACCGCCGGCTTACGCCGACGCCATCGAGGCGCAGTGCGCGTCCTGTACACGCCGCGCCGTCGCGCCGGGCGAGGCGCGCAAGAGCTTCGCGGAGCTGGAAGCCATCCTGACGGAGATGCTGCAAGCCGGCTTCACGCGCGGCGACTGCGTCGTGGCGCTCGGCGGCGGCATGGTGGGCGACCTCGCGGGTTTTGCCGCGTCCTGCTACATGCGCGGCGTAGACTTCTATAACCTCCCCACCACAGTGCTCTCTCAGGTGGACTCGTCCATCGGCGGCAAAACAGCGGTAAACCTCGGCGATATCAAAAATATCGCCGGCGCGTTCTATCAGCCGAAAAAGGTGCTCATCGACGCGGACGTGCTGCAAACTCTCCCCGCGCGTCAGGTCTCGGCGGGGCTCGCCGAGGCGCTCAAATCGTCGCTCATTCGCGATGCGGCGCTGTTCGAGCGCTTTGAGCGCGGCGTCTCCGCCGACGATATGGAGGACGTCATCGCCGCGTCGCTGCGCATCAAGAAGGACGTGGTGGAGCAGGACGAAAAGGAGCGCGGCCTGCGCCGTATCCTGAACTTCGGCCACACCATCGGCCACGGCATCGAGGCGGTGACGGGCCTCTACCACGGCGAATGTGTTGCGCTCGGCATGCTCGCGATGTGCTCGGACGCCGTGCGCGGCCGGCTGCTGCCGGTGCTGGAGTCGCTGCGCCTGCCGACCTCCGTCCACGCCGATGCGGAGCGCGTCTACGAAGCGATGCTCCACGACAAAAAAGCCGTCGGCGGCTCGCTGACCGTCGTGCGCGTCGAGACGCCCGGCGACTGCGCGCTAGAACCCGTCGCGCCGGAGTCGCTGCGCGAGAAGATCGCGCAGGTCGTTAAGTAAAGGAGAACAGACCTATGAATATGGATTTCAAGCGCAAGCTTACCATCCCGATGGAGACCAAGGAGATGTACCCGCTGACCGGCGAGATGTCGGAGCATATCGAGCGGAACGTCGCGGAGCTCAAGCGCATCTTCAGCGGGCGGAGCGACAAGCTGGCGCTCATCATCGGGCCATGCTCCGCCGACAACGAAGACAGCGTGCTCGATTACATCTCCCGCCTCGTCCCCGTGCAGGAAAAGGTCAAGGACAAGCTCCTCATCGTCCCGCGCGTCTACACGAACAAGCCGCGCACCACGGGCGACGGATACAAGGGCCTCGTGCACCAGCCCGACCCGAACGCGAAGCCCGACCTGTTCAAAGGCATCATCGCGACGCGCGAGCTGCACATGCGCGTCGTCAAGGAGACCGGCTTCGCCTGCGCCGACGAAATGCTCTATCCGGAAAACTACAAGTACCTCGACGATCTGCTCGGCTACGTCGCCATCGGCGCCCGCAGCGTCGAGGATCAGCAGCACCGCCTGACCGCCAGCGGCATCGAGGTGCCGGTCGGCATGAAGAATCCCACCAGCGGCGACCTCAGCGTGATGATGAACAGCATTCTCGCCGCGCAGCACGCGCACGACTTCATCTACCGCGGCTGGGAGGCGCACTCGTTCGGGAATCCCTACGCTCACGCGATCCTGCGCGGCTACATCAACCGTCAGGGCGTAACGCACCCGAACTACCACTACGAAGATCTGGTGTACCTCGCGGAGCTGTACGAAAAATGGGGCCTGCAAAACCCCGGCGCGGTCATCGACTGCAACCACGCCAACTCCGGCAAGGACCCCTTCGAGCAGCCCCGCATCATCAAAGAGGTGCTCTCGTTCTGCCGCTGGAACGGCGGCGTGAAGCGGCTCGTCAAGGGCTTCATGGTCGAAAGCTATATCGAAGACGGCAGCCAACCCGTCGGCGGCGGGTGCTATGGCAAGAGCATCACCGACGCCTGTCTCGGCTGGGAAAAGTCGGAGCGGCTCGTCTACGAGATCGCGGAGCTTTTGTAATACTGGTCTCAAATTAAGGCAATACCGGATAATTCTGACTGCGCAATCTGCGCACCTGAATTATCCGGTATTGCCTAGAAAAGAGGACGGAAATCCGTCCTCTTTTTTCTGTATTCAGCCGACGCGCCTGTGCCCCCGCATCTCACGGAACGCGCAATACTTGTCCGCGAGCGTCACCAGCACGGCTTCTTTCGATCTCGGCACCGCAAACACCGTCAGCGGCCACATGTGGCTGGCGATGATATTCTTCTCCTTGCCGCTGAGCGTAAACGTCTGCTCCGCGTTCCGCAGCGCAAGACGCGGGTGCTCGAACAAATGGCGCATGTTCTTCTTTTCCCGCGTGTAAAGGTGGAAGTCGTGCAGCATCGCGCCGCGCGCGAGCGCGACCTCGTCGATGCGCCAGCCCAGCTTCTGCGCCAAGCGGAAGCTCGCCACCGCGACGTTGTGGCAGTGCCAGAACGTCGGGTTGCCTTTGTGCTGCGTAAACTGCTTCATGCGGCACACCTGCGGGTCGCGTTCCAGCCCGTCCAGCACGCGATAAAATTTTTGTGCGTTGTTCTGATACAATCGGGGTTCTTCCTTTCACGGCACAGTCGCTCGCGCCGTTTCCCATCATACGCCGCCGCGCGTCGAAACGCAAGGGGATTTGTTGGATTTTTAAGGAGCGCCGCATCATTCGTGTGTGCAAATTGCGCCGCCGGAAATTTCGGCAGACGGTACAAAATTCCGCATGGCGTGCTGACGCATGGTCAAGGAATTTGGG
>JAFTGG010000248.1 GCA_017458025.1 Oscillospiraceae bacterium
AGCGCCTGCAAATGGAGCGCTATCATGTGCTTGAGGCAATGGGCAACTTCAACCGCTGATACTATTCTGCAATCAGGCCTTGTTTGACGAAAAAATCCGAAGCCTTACGGCTTCGGATTTTAATTCGTCGGCAAAGGCAAAAGGCCTGTGCCGACGAAAAGGCTTCGCTCCGCTCAGCGCACGATTTGTCCGCATGAGACGGACAAATCGCACGTTCGCTCCACGCAAAGTGTTTTTTCTGACGCGCATGTCGTCAGAAAAAACGATCAAAGCTCTTTCGCGCCTGCGGGCGCGAAACTCTGCGAGGCTTTTGCCTACAGCCTGAAATCCGAAGCCTTACGGCTTCGGATTTTTTGTGATTTTCGCCAAGACGACGGTCTTGCCATCCGGCAATGCGGCGCGTAATGAGAGCGCGTCGCCCTCGTCGCGCTTTTGCAGCACCAGCGTATCGCCCTCGTAGCACGGAGCGCGGAACGCGATTTCCATCTCGCGGATATCCATGCCCTGCCACGCCTCGCGGGAAAACGCGCCCGCGATGGCGCGGACGTATGCGGCGTTGTTCATGTGCCCGCCGAGGTCGATGTCCGTCGAGCGCACGGTATAGCGCGCGAACTCGTCCAGCGGTTCGTCTTTCGCGCGGGTGAACGGTTCGGTCCAGACGGCGTCGGGATAAAACACGAAGTCCGGCGGGAAGATGCCCGCCATCGGGTGCATTTTGCCGGTCTCCATCTCCCAGATCGTCCACTCGGTCTTGCCCTCGATGAGCCGCTCGCCGTTCTGTTCAACGACGTAGTCGCGGTCGGTGCGCAGCTTGCCCGGCTGTTCCGGCCAGGTGACGAGCGTCACGCGTTCCGCCATCTTCGGCCGGCGGCGGAAACGAATACGGGTGCGCACCGTCAGCCAGAAAAGTCCCTGCTTCATCAGCGTCGGCGTGTCGAAGCGCAGAAGCTCGGCGTGGATCGCCGCGAGGTCCATGAACAGCGCGAACGTGTCCGGCACGCTGAGCAGCGCGGCGCTGTCGCACACGCTGGGCAGGACAGTGTATTCCTGCGTGTATTGATTATCCATCAGTAATTCGTAATATACCGCTCGATCTCCCACGAGCTGACGCGCGTGCAGTAGGCGTTCCATTCCTCTTCCTTGCCGCGCAGATATTGCAGCAGCGCGTGCGTGCCGAGCACGCCGCAGATCAGCTCGTCGTCGCGCAGCGCGTCCATCGCGGACTTGAGCGAGTCGGGCAGCGAGCCGACGCCCTTTGCCTTGCGCTCGGCGGGGGTGAGCTCATAGATGTTGTCGTTGATCTCGGCGGGCGGGGTCAGGCCGCGCTTGACGCCGTCGAGCCCCGCGGCAAGGCAGACCGCCAGCGCGAGATACGGGTTGCAGGACGGGTCGGGGTTGCGCAGCTCGAGGCGCGTGGACGCGCCTCGCGGCGCGGGCACGCGAATGAGCGCGCTGCGGTTGCCGGTCGACCACGAGATATAGCACGGCGCCTCATAGCCGGGGACGAGCCGCTTATAGGAGTTGACGAGCGGATTCGTCAGCGCGCAGATCGCGGGGACGTGGGCGAGCACGCCCGCGATGAATTGGTACGCGACCTTGGAGAGCCTACGCTCGCCGGCTTCGTCGTAAAACGCGTTTTTGCCGTCCTTGAACAGCGACATGTTGATGTGCATGCCGTTGCCCGCGACGCCGAAAAGCGGCTTCGGCATGAACGTCGCGTGCAGGCCGTCCTTCTGCGCCAGCGTCTTGACCGCCAGCTTAAACGTCATGATGTCGTCGGCGGCGGTCAGCGCGTCGGCATACTTGAAGTCGATCTCGTGCTGGCCAGCGGCGCACTCGTGATGAGACGCCTCGATCTCGAAGCCCATCTCCTCGAGCGCGAGGCAGATCTTCTGCCGCGTGAGGTTGGCGGTATCCAGCGGCCCCTGGTCGAAGTAGCCGACCTCATCGTTGGTGCGGGTCGTGGGCTTGCCGTCCGCGTCCGTCTTAAAGAGGAAGAACTCGCACTCGGGGCCGACATTGAACGTATAGCCCATCTTGGCGGCCTCGTCCAGCACACGGTGCAGCACGCCGCGCGGGTCGCCGGCGAACGGCGCTCCGTCGGGGTTGTAAACGTCGCAGATCATGCGCGCCGAGACGCCAAATTCCTGATCCCACGGCAGCATGACAAAGGTGTCAAGATCGGGACGCAGGTATTGATCGGACTCCTCGATACGGGTGTAGCCCTCGATCGAGCTGCCGTCGAACATGATCTGGCCGTCGACCGCTTTTTCGATCTGGGACGCGGGCAGCGTGACGTTTTTGAGCTGCCCGAAAATATCGGTGAACTGCATGCGAATGAAGTGGATATTCTGCTCTCGCACGATACGAATGACATCTTCTTTGGAGTATTTGGACATCAACAAAACCTCCTCTTGGCAATAATAACCACAGTATACAAGAAAACTTGTGCAGGTGCAACAAAAAAATGAACGAAGCCGCGCGGCTCCGTTCACTTTTTCTTGGACAATACCGCATAATTCCGGCCGCGCAATCTGCGCGCCGGAATTGTGCGGTATTGCCCTTGTTCAATTGATACGCAGGATCATCGACGCCATTTCCGCGCGCGTCAGCGGCGCGGCGGGAGAGAACGTGCCGTCCGCAAAATCGTCGAACACGCCGAGCGAGCCGAGCAGCGCGACGTGCTCCGCCGCCCAATCGGGGACGGACGCGCCGTCGGCATAACCGATCGCGGGCGCGGCGTAGCCCTTTTCAAACAGCCGCCCGATCATCGTCGCGGCTTCCTGCCGCGTGATGCTCGATTTGGGATTGTAGCAGAGCCTGCCGTTCAAGTCCTTGGAGCCGCCGACGATGCCGAGCGCGTACATCGCCTTGGCGGCGTCCAACGCCCACGGCGCGATCTGCTCACTGTCGTAGAACGGCAGCTCGACGCCGCCGTAGTCCTCCGTGGGAGCGAGGTAGCGGTAGAGCATTGTGGCAAACTCCTGCCGCGAGATGTTCGCGTCAGGCTTGTAGAGCCCGTCGCTGCCGTTGGTGATCCCCTCGCGCTTGAGATACTCCGCCGCGCCCGCGGACCAGTGGCCCGCAAGGTCGGGGAAAGCGGGCTCAAGCGATTCCGCGGCGGGGAGATAGACGCTCGCGCGGGCGAGATTGCCGCTCGCGTCGCCGGCGGTCAGCGTCGCATAGTGCGCGCGGCCGTCATAGGCGGGCAGCGCCGCGTTCAGCGCGCCGGTGCGGCGGTCGAAGCTGTAGTCCAGCGCCTTGCCGTCGTAGGCGAGGCGGAGCGTCGGCAGCGACTCGCCATCCACGGCGTCGAACGCGCGGCCGGGCAGCGCGGTCGTTTCCGCGTCGAGCGTCAGTGAGACGGCGGGGGCGGCTTCGTCGTGTCTGCCGTAGGTGAGCGTGAGCTGATCGAGCCAGATCGTGCCCTTCTCCGCGCTCTCGGCGCTGAGCCGCAGGCCGGTGATGGCGTGGGAGTTGGGCGGGAGGATCACAGAGCAGCGGGACCAGTCGGCGCCCAGCCCATACGAGGGCGAAACGCCGGCGTCGGTCTCGACGGACAGCGCCGCTTCGCCGCCGCTGCCGTAGACCCAGAGCTCGAGATGGGCGTAATCGGAGGACGGTATCGCGTAGTCGAGAGGGAGCGTCGCGGCGTTCCAGCCGTCGAGCGCGTAGTCGAGCCGCGCGGACGCCTTGCCGTTGTGGACGTGCGCCGCGCCGGCCTCGCGGGAGAGCGTCAGCCGCGGCGCGGTTTCATCGC
>JAFTGG010000249.1 GCA_017458025.1 Oscillospiraceae bacterium
CGCTTGCGGCGGAACGCACCGCTGTGCCGGCGCGGCGCGCCGGACATTACGCCGCGCCCGAGCCGGTCGCGAACCCGACCGCTCCCCCGCTCCTGACCGTGTCGCTTTCGCGCGCGGAGCAGCTTACCGATAGACTGATCGACGCGCGGCCGGCGGTGGTCTCTCTGCCGCTGGAGGCGTTCGATCGACTCGACCTTTCGCCGTACCTCGATCAGACGCGCTTCTGCGCGGCGCTGCCGCGTATCTATCGCACCGGAGATGAAGCGCTGCTGCGCCATCGGCTGCGCGAAGCGATACGCCGCGGCGTATCCGCCGTCGGCGTCGGCAATCTGGGGCACCTTGCGCTGGCGCGGGATTTTGATCTGGAAAAACGCGGCGATTTATCACTGAACGTATTCAACTCAGCCGCGCTGCGCTTTTTGAAGGATCAGGGGCTCGACACTGCCGCCGTCTCCTTCGAGCTGCGGCGCGAGCAGGTGCGCGATCTGCAAAAATGCCTGCCCTGCGAGGCGGTCGTCTACGGCAGACTGCCGCTGATGATTACGGAGAACCGCGTCGGCGACGGCGACGGTATCCTGACCGACCGCCGCGGCGAGCGCTTCCCCGTGCTGCCGGTGAGCGGCGGGCGCAGCGAGATTGAAAACGCCAAGACGCTCTATCTCGCCGACCGCGACGATTGGCGCGACATCGGGCTCAGCTACGCGCGGCTCCGCTTTACGACGGAGACGCCCGACGAGTGCGCCGCGGTCCTCCGCGCCTATGTTGAGGGCGCGGGCTGCGCGCCGGACGATCTGACGCGCGGGCTGTTCTACCGCGGCGTTGAATGAGCAAGCTTTTTGAAAAGGTTTCGCTACGCTTTCCGCGCGTCAGAAGCGCACGGGCGCTTCGCGCAAAGCGTTTTTTCTGACGCGTATGCCGTCAGAAAACCGATTCGGTTTATTTCGCGTCTGCGCGCGTGAAGGCTCACGGCGAATACAAAGGGTAATTTATATGTCTGATTCTACAAAACATCATATTGTACTCGCTTCCGGTTCCCCGCGGCGGCAGGAGCTGCTGCGGCGTATCGGGATCACGGACTTTGACGTCGTTGTGCCGGACGCGGACGAAACCTGTCCCGCGGGGCTGACGGCGCAGGAGACCGTCGCCCACATTGCCCGCGGCAAGGCGGAGGCGGCGCGGGCGCTGACCGGGCCGGAGGATATCGTCATCACCGCCGACACAATGGTCTTTCTCGGCGGCGAGCGGCTCGGCAAGCCCCGCGACAAGGCGGACGCGCTGCGCATGCTCACCGAGCTCGCGGGCAACCGCCACATGGTCTGCACCGGCGTGACCGTACGGCAGGGTGACAAGGCAAAATGCTTTACCGTGTCGACCGACGTCTATTTCCGCCCCGCGACAGACCGAGAGCTGCGCGCGTATATCGACAGCGGCGAGCCGATGGACAAGGCGGGCGCCTACGGCGTGCAGGGCCTCGGCGCGCTGCTGGTTGAGAAGATCGACGGAGACTTCTTCAACGTGATGGGGCTTCCGGTGCTGGCGCTGTCGCAGGCGCTGCGGGAGTTTGGAATAGATTTATTGTAAGAGGAATTTGATTTGAAAGACTTTCTGTCCAAGCATGGTCTATGGCTCCTCGCTGCCGCCGCGGTCATCGCGGTGGCGCTGAGCGCGCTGTCGTACTTCTCCTCGACGTCGGCCGTCTTGCGCAACGCCGTGGGCGTTGTGACGTCCCCGTTCCGCGCGGCGGCGGCGGGCGTGAGCGGCTGGGTCGAGGACAAGAAGCGCTACTATCAGGATTATAACGACCTGCTCGCGGAAAATCAGGCGCTGCGCGAGGAGGTGGCGGAGCTGCGCGCGAACGCGCGTCAGGCGGACCGCGACCGCGAGGAGAACGCGCGTTTCCGCGAGCTGATCGGGCTTGCCGCGCAGCGGCGCGACTTCGTGTTTGAGTCCGCCATGATCCTTGACCGCTCGAACAACAATTGGACGCGGACGCTGACGCTGAACAAAGGCACGGCGCACGGCGTCGCGGTGAACAACGTCGCCGTGAGCAGCGAGGGCTATCTCATCGGCGTCGTGACGGAGGCGGGGCTCAATTGGTGCACGGTGCAGACCATCATCGACACCGACACCGAGCTCGGCGCGCTGCTGTTCCGCACGGGCGACGTGGTCATCGCCGAGGGCGATTTCACGCTCATGCGCGAGAAGAAGCTGAAGGTGGGCTATCTCCCGTCCGATACGGCGCTGCTGGTCGGCGACTATATCGTGACCTCGGGCCTCGGCGGGTACTACCCGTCCAACCTCGTCATCGGCACGGTCGAGAGCGTCGAGACCGACGACGACGGCCTCGCGCAGTACGCGGTGCTCTTGCCGATGCTCGACTTTGACGCGCAGACCGAGGTATTCATTATTAAAGAGTTTGACATCGTGGAGTAAAGCATGCTGACAACACGCGATTTTATCGTCAAATGGACGTCCTACGGCGCGGCGTCGCTCGCGCTGGCGTTCCTGTATATCCTGACGCTGCGCGGCGTGGAGCTCTTCGGCGTGAGCATGTTCCTGCCGCCGCTGCTCGTCGGCGTGGTCGCGTCGCTGGAGGATACGCGCGAGGGCGTGATCTTCGGCCTCGTGTGCGGCGTGTTGTGCGATCTGGCGCTCGCGGGCACCTTCCCCTGTGTGTACACCGTCGCGTTCACGCTCGCGGCGTTCGCCTGCTCCGCGCTTTCCAAGAGCTTGCTGCAGCCCGGCGTGCTGTGCTCGATCGCGGCGACGGCGTTGACCTTCGCGTTCGTGGACGCGCTCAACATGCTCGCGCTGTTTTTCACGGCGCGCGCGGACTTCGGCGCGATGCTCTCCGTCGCGGTGCGCGAGACGCTGGTCTCGTGCCTGCTGCTGATCGTCTGCCATCCGGTGCTGCTGTATCTGCACCGGAAGTTCACCCTGTAAGAAAGGAGGCCGCTCATGGAAGAACCGAAAAAGCTGCGCTATCGCCTGCTCATCCTGTGCGGCCTTTTCATGGCGTGCCTCGTCGTTTACTTTGTGACGATGTTCGACGCGCAGGTCGTCAACGGCGCGCGCTGGCGCGAGCAGTCCGTGCGCATGAACACCAGCGTTGAGACGGTCGAGGCGTCCCGCGGCGTCATCACCGACCGCAACGGCAAGGTGCTCGTCAGCAACCACGCGGTCTACACGCTGACGTTCGATCCGTCGCTCGTGGCGGCCGAGGAGCTCAACGACGCGGTGCTGCGCCTGCTCTCGCTTTTGCGCGAACAGGGCGTCGAATGGTACGACGAGCTGCCGCTGACGGCCGCGCGGCCTTATGATTACGACTACAGCGTGCCGCGCTCGGGTATGCTCGTCAAGTACCTCACGAGCAAAAAATGGATCGAGGACGGCATGACCGCCGACGAGATGCGCGACGGCGTCGCGCCGCAGACGATCTTCGACCTGCTCTGCGGCGAGTTCGGCGTCCGGGAGGACCTCGCCGCGGCGCGCAAGCGCGAGCTGGTCGGCTTCCGCTACTCCCTCGCGACCGCGAGGCTCGACGGCGACGGCACGTTCCTCTTTGCCTCCGGCGTCGACGTGTCGCTCATCTCGCTTTTGAAGGACGGCGGCTACGACGGCGTCCGCGTCGGCACGTCCACCGTGCGCGAGTACAAGACGGACGCCGCGGCGCACGTCCTCGGCCGCGTCGGCAAGATCCAGAATTGGGATGACTACAAGGACAAGGGCTACGAATGGAACGACCTTGTCGGCGTCGACGGCGTCGAGGCGGCGTTTGAGGACTATCTGCGCGGCACGGACGGCACGCGCATCGTGACGACGAACGCCGACGGCAAGGTCATCGACGAGCTCTGGTCCGTCGAGCCGGAGCCGGGCGGCAACGTCGCGCTGACGCTGGACATCGACTTTCAGGAGCAGGTCGAGCAGATCCTCGCCGACTCGGTCGGCGCGATGACGGAGGCGGACGGTATCCAGCGCGGCGCGGCGGCGGCGGTCATTCAGATCGGCACCGGCGATACGCTTGCCCTCGCCTCCTACCCCACGTTCTCGCTCTCGACGTTCAGCCGGGATTACAACGACCTGCTGAACGACCCCGCGCTCCCGATGCTCAACCGCGCGACGCAGTGGGCGTTCGCGCCCGGCTCGACGTTCAAGCCGGCGGTGGCGGTCGCGGCGCTTGAGACCGGCGCCATCACGCCGCAGACCAGGATCCGCGACCTCGGCGCGTACCGCTATTACGACATGGTCTACAACTGCTGGATCTACTCCTCCACCGGCGGAACGCACGGGCTCGTAAACGTGACCGACGCGATCACAGTGTCGTGCACCTACTTCTTCTACGAGGTCGGCAGACTCACCGGCATCTCGACCATCGACAGCTACGCCGCCGCGTTCGGCCTGGGCGAGCCCACGGGCGTCGAGATCCCCGAGCGTGTCGGCACGATGACCTCGCCAGACTATGTCAATTCGCTCGATGGGCAGCATTGGACGGACGGCTTGACGCTGCAGGCGGCGATCGGGCAGGCGTACAACCTGTTTACGCCGCTCCAGCTCGCGAACTATATCGCGACGCTCGCGGGCGGCGGCACGCGCTACAACGCGCATCTTTTGAAGGACGTGAGCTCGTACGACAGCGCCGTGCCCGTCTACGTCTATGACGAGCCGCCGGCGGACACGGTGTCCATCAGCGACGAGAACCTCAAGGCCGTGCTCGCGGGCATGCGCAAGCTCGTCACCGACGGCAGCGTGCGCGCGCAGTTCCGCAACTGCGTCGTCGACGCCGCCGCCAAGACCGGCACGGCGCAGACCGGCGGCAGGGGCACGACGAGCAACGGCGTGTTCGTCGCGTTCGCGCCCTACGACGATCCGCAGATCGCGCTGGCGCTCATCATTGAGAAGGGCGGCAGCGGCGGCGCTCTGGCGCAGACCGCCGTCGATATCCTCAACGCGTATTTCACTGCCGCGGACCCCAATGTCATCGGCGAGAATATCCTTTTAAAATAACGCAAGGTGGAGGGATCATCATGTATTTTGATTCGCGCAGCAATCGCTGTAAGACGCCCTACGGCGCGGTGAAGAGCGGCACGCAGGTGACGCTGAGCCTTTACACCGAGTCCTACGAGGCGGTGACGCGCGCGTTTGTCGTCGCCCACGGCGAGTTCGCCGACAGTTGGACGGAGACGGAGCTTCCCGCGCTCAATATCGACGGACGCACGGTGTTTCGCGGCGTTTACACGGCGCCCGCCGACGGCGAGCTGGTGTGGTATCATTTTAAGCTGCATTGGCAGGACGGCGGCGAGTGCCGCTTCGGCAAGAACGGCTTCTGCCAGCCCCACGACGTGCAGTCGTGGCAACTGACTGTCTACGACGGCGAGACCAACACGCCGGAATGGTTTGGGCGCGGGATCTCCTACCAGATTTTCCCCGACCGCTTCCGCCGCGGCGTCAAGCGCAGCGTCGAGGGCATGGTCGGCGACCGCACGCTGCACGACTATTGGGGCGAGATGATGGAGTACCTGCCGAACGGGCAGGGCGAGATCACCTGCTCCGACTTTTTCGGCGGCGACCTCGCGGGCGTCACGGAAAAGCTGGAGTACATCAAGTCCCTCGGCGTGACGACAATTTATCTCAACCCGATCTTCGAGGCGGCGAGCAACCACCGCTACGACACGGCGGACTATCGCAGCATCGACCCGCTGCTCGGCGACGAGGACGACTTCCGCAGGCTCTGCGCCAAGGCGAAAGAGCTGGGGATCCACATCATTCTCGACGGCGTGTTCAACCACACCGGCTCGAACAGCGTGTATTTCAACGCCAAGGGCTTCTACCCCGCCGTCGGCGCGGCGCAGAGCGAGGATTCGCCGTACGCGAGCTGGTATCACTTCTCCCGCTTCCCCGACGAGTATGACGCGTGGTGGGGCTTCAAGACGCTCCCCGCCATCGAGGAGAGCGATCCCGACTACATCGACTTCATCATCGAGGGCCAGGACAGCGTCGTGCGGCATTGGCTGCGCGCGGGCGCGTCCGGCTGGCGGCTCGACGTCGCCGACGAGCTGCCCGGCGCGTTTATCGAGCGCATTCGCCGCGTGATGGAGGAGGAGAACCCCGACAGCTACCTCATCGGCGAGGTCTGGGAGGACGGCTCGAACAAGGTCGCGTACTCCGTGCGCCGCAAGTACCTGCTGGGCCATCAGACCCACGGCCTGATGAACTACCCGTTCCGCGACGCGATCCTGGGATATCTTCTCAACGGGAACGCCGCGATCTTCCGCGACGCGATGGAGACGATCCGCGAAAACTATCCGCCCGCCGCGTTCTACGGCGCGATGAACTTCCTCTCGACCCACGATACCCCGCGCCTTTTGACGGTGCTGGGCTATTCGGGGCAGTGGCCGCAGAGCCGCGAGGAGCGCGCGCGCATGGTGCTCAACGCCAACGAAATTTACCACGGCATGCGCCGCCTGCGCCTCGCCGCGCTGGTGATGTACGCCTTCCCCGGCTCCCCCACCGTCTACTACGGCGACGAGGCGGGCATGCAGGGCTTCGAGGACCCGTTCAACCGCGGGACGTACCCGTGGAGCCGCGAAAACAAGTGGCTCATTCAGTATTTCCAGCGCCTCGGCGCGCTGCGCAATTCTCGCGAATCGCTGCAAAGCGGCAGCATCGAGTATCTTCGCGCCGAGGGCGCGCTGCTGGCGTTCCGCCGCGTGGCGGGCAGCGAGCAGAGCGTCGCGGCGTGCAACGCCGGCGCGGAGCCGGCGAGCCTTGAGC
>JAFTGG010000250.1 GCA_017458025.1 Oscillospiraceae bacterium
GGGCGGTACAGGCTGCGTCCCCAGAAGATCGGGTAATAGCGCACCGTCGGCACGCCCATGCCGGGCGCCAGATAGCGCCGGCGGTAGCGGTTGTAGCGGACGCGGTCGAGAATGACCCAAATCACCAGCGCGATCACCAGCACGATGAGGAACGCCGCGAAGATGCTGCCGACGCTCGACGAATCCTGCCAGCCGCTGTCGTAGGAGTCGCTGTAAGGATAGGCAAAATCACTCACCGCGCCGAGCCGCGTAAAGAATATCTGATCCACCACCGGCATCAGCGCCCCGATCGCGCCGTCCCAGTCCCCACTGTAGACATACGGGTCAAGCGCCGATTTGATCTTCTCCTCCGACGACGCGGCGAGCATGGCGCTCATGATATGGTCGCCGCCGTTCATATACCACGTCGGGCCGTCGGACGCGTCGATCAGCACGAGCAGCAGGTCCTTGGAGCCGAGGCCCCAATTTTCGCCGAGGGCGGAGGTGTAATCGTCCAGATCCCAGCCCTGTGTCGACTTGACCGTCGCCACGGCGCAGAGGGCATAATAGGCGTCGTCCCACCTCGCGTTGTACTGCTCGATCAGCGACTCCGTCGAAGCGGACAGCAGGTTCGCGCCGTCGTACACCCACTGCTCGTACTGCACGTTCGGCAGGCTCGCGGGCTTTTTGCTCAGCCCCCAAACGCACGAGGCGACGATGGCGATGACCATGACCGTGACCGCGACGCCGCGTTTTTGAAAGAATTTCATAGTCAACTCCTTTCAAGGAGCAGGTTGCCTTTTAGCTGCGCAGCTCCATGAGCTTCTGCTTCAGCTCGCCCTCGATACGGCCGAGCTCCTGCTCGGCGGCTTTGCGCTTCGCCGCGCCCTCGCGCTGGATATTGATGACCTCGTCCAGCGTGGAGATGAGCTGCTCGTTCGTGTGCTGCAAGGTCTCGACGTCGATGATGCTGCGCTCCGCCTCCTTCGCGGTGGCGATGGTGCCCATCTTGAGCAGGTCGGCGTTCTTCTTGAGCAGGTCGTTCGTCGCCTCGGTGACGGCGTTCTGCGCCGCCGTCGCCTGCTTGGAGTGCTCCATGCCGAGCGCGAGCACCATCTGGCTCTTCCACAGCGGAATGGTGTTGACCAGCGAGGATTGGATCTTCTCGACCATCAGCGTGTCGTTGTTCTGCAGCAGGCGCGTCTGCGGCCCCATCTGCAGCGACACCATGCGCGTCAGCTCCAGGTCGTGCAGCTTCTTTTCAAAGCGGTTGCATAGCTGCACCATATCGTTGTACTTCTGCGCGTCCTCGGCGAGGCCGCTGGCCTCCGCCTTCTTGCGCAGCTCCTCCAGCTCGCCTTGCCGGATCTCCTCAAGGCGCTTTTTGCCGGCGATGATGTACATGGTAAGTTCCTTATAATATTTGAGGTTCAGCTCATACATCTGGTCAAACATCGCGATGTCCTTGAGCAGGACGACCTGATGGTTCTCCAGCTCCTTCGTGATCTTGTCGACGCTGGACTCCGCCTTGCTGTACTGCTCCTTCATGAGCGCGAGCTTATCCTTCTGCTTCTGCGCAAAGCCGAAGATGCCCTTCTTCTCCTCCTTGCCGAAGCCCTTGACCTCGACCACGAGCTTGCTCAGCGTGTCGCCGACCTCGCCGAGGTCCTTGTTGCGAACGCTGGCGAGCGCGTTCTCGGAGAACGACGCGACGCTCTTCTGCGCCGCCGCGCCGTAGTTGAGCACGAGGTTGGTGTCGGTGACGTCGATCTTCTTCGAGAACTCCTCGACCGCTTTCTTCTCCTCGTCGGTCAGCATGCTCTCGTCGAGCTCGACGGGCTTCGCTTCCTCCGCCGCCGCTTCGGGCGCCGCGGGCGCGGACGCGCCGTCCAGCGTCAGCTCAGGCATCGCGGCGGCGGTCGCGGCAGGGTCCAGGGTCAGTTCGGGCATATTGTTGTCAGCCATTGTCGTATCCTCCTGTATGTTAAGTCGTTTACAGCTCCAATTTGATGTCGCCAAGCCCCTCGACGCTCGACTCAACGCCGGTCGCGGTCGCCGTGCCGTGCAGCTCGTCGCCCAAGAGCCCCTCGCGCTGCATCAGGTTTTCGAGCACCGTGATGTCGGTGGAGATATCCATCGCCTCCGCGCCGTAGAGCGCGTCAAGCTGCTTCTCGAACGCGGTCACGATGGCGCCGAGCATCTTCTCGACGCGCTGCATCGTGCCGCCGATGTTCTCCCCGCTGACGCCGGCGGAGCCCATGCGGTCGTAGGCGTTGAGGATCTTGAGCGTCGTCGGCAGGTAGTAGTCCATAAACCTGCTGATCTGCGGCAGGCGCGACGGGTCCGCCTTGATCTGCGCGAAGATCTTGCCGCTCACGTCCTCCAGCCGGTCGATGTAAGCGCTGACCTTTTCGTCTTTGATCGACCCGTTCAGCCGCTTCATCTCGGCAACCGCGAGGTTGCCGTCGCGGATCATCCTGTCAAGCGCCTCGTTGCCGGTGGGCTTCTCCTCCTTCGGCTTCTCGACAATCTGCTCCTCCACGTCGGAGCAGACGAGCCGCATAACGCCGAACACGACCAGCGACACAAGCGCGACGAGCGCGAAGTGGCTTACCCGATAGAGCGGGAACAACGCCGCGTACAGCACCCACACGCCTCCGCAGGCGTAATAGGGCACGACGGATTTTCGTTTGACGGTCGCCATGTCGCTCGCCTCCTTTTCTTATTAGTATTATAGACACGATTCACCGCAGGGTCAAGCGCGTTTTAAAAAGCCCCGCGGGCGGGGCTTTTATCGGGGGATACCGTATTGAAACGTCGACGGGTCGCGGAACAGCGGGAGCTGCGGCGGACGGTAGGTGAAGAAAATAAACGCGAACATCAGCGCCCAGAGCAGCGCAAAGCCCGCAAGCTGCCATACGCCGCCGCGCAGCGCGAACGCGTTCAGCAGCAGATAGCTGACGAGATACGTCGCCGCGTCGGCAATAAAGAAAATGGCGATGTTGAGCCACGACGGCGGCGCGCCGAACATACCCGCGACGGTGTAGTACAGCAGCGGGATCAGCAGCAAGCCTGCCAGCCCCGCCGCGGCCTTGACCGCGAAGAAATTGCGGTACGGCTCGGCAAAAACGGTAAACTGCACCATCGTGAACACGAAGTATGGGATAAAGAGCAGCTTCATGTGCTCCCAGGTCGATTGGTTTACGCCCGCGAACGCCGCGACCAGCGTATTGCCGCCCGTCCAATTAAACAAAAAATGCAGCAGCACGCCCATCGCGCCGACAAACACAAAGCCGAGGATCTCCCACCGTCGCAAGTTTTTCCGCACCGCCATATCTTGCCGCTCCTTTTCCGCGCAGTTTCCTTTTATTCTACGCGCAATGAGCGGCGTTTATACAGAAAAGAGCCGCGCACATGCGGCTCTTTTCTGTATTGTAAACTCTATTCACTTTGTAAACTATCTGCCCTTGCCGATTCGTCCAGGAAGATCGGCGCCACGACGCCCGCCGGTTCGCCGGCCGTCAAGGTGAAGCGATTGCTTGTCAGATAATGTACCTGTTCGTTATGGTATAACTTCAGGAACTCCTCCAGCTCGCCCACCTGACGCAGGCCGTAGGGCCCGTGGCGGTAGTGCATCGGCACGATGACGCGCGGCTTTGCCGCGTCGGCGACGCGCTTCGCCGCGGCGGCGTCGATCGTAAAGAACCCGCCCACGGGGATCAGCATGGCGTCGGCATTTGAGATGGCGGCGAGCTGTTCGTCCGCCGGAAAGTGTCCCAGATCGCCGCAGTGGACGACGGTCAGTCCCTCGGCGCGCAGGACGTGTATCGTATTGCCGCCGCGCAGGGCGCCGCCCTGCTCGTCGTGAAAGGTCGCTATCTTCTCGACGGTAAAGGGGCTTCGCCTGCCGGTTGACAGCTTGACCGCCGCAACATAATTGTGGTCGGCATGACCGTGCGAGCAGAGCGCCTCGTCGGCGTGCGTGTGCAGCGCTGGATAAGTCTCCATCGTGTAAGGGTCGATGACGATGCGGTAGCCCTCGCTTTCAAGCGCGAAGCAGGCGTGTCCGAGCCAGATGATCTCCATAGGCGTTCCTCCGTATTGTTATTGTTGGTCAGTTTTCTCCGTCGTATCCGCCGGAGCGTTCTTGCCCTTGCCCCGGAGCTTGCCGCCGGTTTTTTTGCGGCGCAAAAAGCGCACCGCGAGCACGACGAGCGCGACGATCACCAGCAGCGGCAGCCACGCCTCCGCGAGCCACAGCGCGAAATCTTCCACCGCATAGCGGAAATCGCGCAGCCCGTTGCGGAACGCGCGCGCCATACGGTCGCCGAAGGTCAGCGGCGCGGTCTGCTGCTCCGTGGGCTGATAGGTCTCCTGCAGGCTGACGTAGATGGTCGCGTAGTCGATCAGCGCGTCGTAGTGGCGCAGCTCGCCGGAGAGGTTCTCGATTTGATACTCCGTTTCGCTGATGGCGGACTCGATGGTGATGATGTCCTCCATGTTTTCCGCCTTGGCGAGCAGGGCCTGCAGGCGGTCGAGCTTGATCTGTGCCGTCTCCAGACGGGATTCCATGTCATAGTAGCGCTCGCTCACGTCATCGGCGCTCTGCGATTGGCTGCGGATGCTGAACAGCTCGCCCGCCTGACGCAGAAACTCCTCAAACCGCGCCGCCGGCACGCGGACGGTGTAGCTGGCGCTGCGGTAGTTCGCGTTGTAATGATAGCTGCTCTGCTCCTCAAAGTAGCCGCCGAGGGAATTGGTCAACGCCACGATGTCCGCGGTTGCCTTCTCATATTCCTGCGTTACGAGCTCAAGATTCGCGCGATAGATCATCTTGACGCCGTCCGGCAGGTTGCCGCGCCCGTCCTCGGCGTTCATCGCGTTCGCGGGCGTCTCCATCGGGCTGTCCGCCCAATACTCGGCGGTCTCCGCGTCGGCGGCGTAACCGTTCGCCGCTGCGGGCGCGGACGACGTCGTGCTTTCGTTGTACGCCACGCCCTGACTTCCGCCGCAAGCGGTCAGGCCCAGCAGCAGCAATAGGGTCAACAGGATCGCCAAAAAGTGCTTTTGATCTCTCTTTTTCATCTTTTCCACCTCAGTCTCATAATAATTGGGGGCTTGCTGAAGGGTTAGACGAGCCGGATTGAAAAAAGTTCCCGCCCCTATTCAGCTCATTTATTCCAGCTCGTCGAGCGTCATCGAGAAGCTGTCCATGCAATGCTCCATAAAATAGTCCAGCTCCGGCAGCCGCATCGCCTCCAGCGCCGCCTTCGTCTGCTCGGCGGCGCGCTTGAACTCGCCGTTGCCCGCCTTGAGCTCCTCAAGGCACTTGATGTACGCCGACAGCTTGTCCGCCGCCTTGACAAGGCGGTGCATCTCCGCGTCCTCGCTGTAGAGAATGGGCCGGTAGGTGCCGCGCAGCTCCTCGGGCAGCAGCGAAAGCAGCTTGTCGGCGGCAACGCGCTCCACCTTGCGGTAGCTGTTCTTGATTTCGGGGTTATAATATTTAATGGGAGTCGGCATGTCGCCGGTGATGATCTCCGTCGCGTCGTGGTAGAGCGCGTAGACCGCGACCCCGCCCGCGTCGATATTGCCGCCGCAGACCTCGTTGCGAATGACGGCAAGCGCGTGCGCCAGCACCGCCACCATGTGGCTGTGCTCCTGTACGTTCTCAGAGAAGCTGTTGCGCATCAGCGCCCACCGCGGGATATAGCGCATACGGCTGATGTAGGCAAAAAAGTGGCTTTTCATCGCGTTTCCTCCAGCTCGCCGTACAGCCGCTCCCCATCGCTGCGGGTGATCCGCACGGCGCGAATCTCATTTTGTAAACCTATTTCTTCTATGTAAACTTCCGCGTAATTCGGTGCGTGCCCGACGCTGCCGTCGGTCTCGCCGCCCTCGAACAGCACGCGCAGCGTCTTACCAACGCAGCGGTCCAGATAGGCCGATTTCATCGCGCGGGCAACCCGCGCGGCACGGGCGGCGCGCTCTTCCTTGACGCGCTTTTCCACCTGCGCCAGCTCCGCCGCCTTCGTGCCGGGGCGGATCGAATACGGAAAGATGTGCATATCCGCAAAGGCGCACCGCTCGATGAACGCGAGCGTCTCGGCGAACTCCGCCTCCGTCTCCTCCGGGAAACCGGCAATGAGGTCGGTGGTAATGGCGGGATCGTCGAAATATTCCCGCAGCAGCGCGCAGGACTCCGCATACCGCGCCGTATCGTAGCGCCGGTTCATGCGCTTCAGCGTCGCGTCGCAGCCGGATTGCAGCGACAGGTGGAAGTGCGGGCAGAGGTTTGCAAGCTTCGCCGCCCGTTCACAAAAGTCGCGCGTAACGGTGCGCGGCTCCAGCGAGCCCAGGCGAACGCGCATTTCCGGCGCTTCGCGGCAGACGCGCTCGATCAGGTCGATCAGCTCAACTTGTTCCGGAATGTCCTTCCCGTATGAGGATATTTCAATACCTGTAAGCACAAGCTCGCGATAGCCTTCGTCAACCAGCCTGTTTACTTGTAAACTCGCTTCCTCCATCGGCAGCGAACGCACAGGACCGCGGGCGAAGGGAATGATGCAGTAGGTGCAGAAGTTGACGCAGCCATCTTCGATTTTGAGCATTGCGCGGGTACGCGCCGCCATGCCGCCGGCGGGCAGGACCTCAAATCCACGCCGGTGAAGCGCGTCGTCGAGGCGAACGATGCGCGTCTTCTCCCGCGCCGCCTTTTCCACAAGGTCGAGAAAGCTCATGCGGTCGTTGGTGCCGGCGAGCACGTCGACCTCCAGCGCCGCCACGTCGTCCGCGTGGGTCTGGGCGTAGCAGCCGCAGGCGGCGACAACGGCGGCTGGATTGCGCGATCTGGCGCGGCGAAGCATCTGTCGCGACTTTTTGTCGCTGATGGCGGTGACGGAACAGGTGTTGACGATGTAGGCGTCCGCCTCGTCCTCGAAGTCGACGAGCGTGTGCCCGCGGCGCCGCAGCTCCCGCTCAATGGCCTGGGTCTCGTATTGGTTTACCTTGCAGCCCAAGGTGCAGATGGCGATCCTCATGGGGCCTTTCCTCTTGCTTTTACATGGTATTTTCGGTATAATTGTAGCGTTGTTTTGACCGAGATGCAAGTACAAAAGAAAGGGATTCGGATATGCCGACTTTGGAAGCGGATTACATGGAGGGGCTTCGGCTCTTCTATTTGCAGAAATACGACGAGGCCGCGCCGCTGCTGACGCGCACTGCCGAGGCGGGCGATGCGAAAGCGCAGCACTTCCTCGCGATGATGTACGAAAACGGCAACGGCATTGAGCGCGACTTTGCCAAGGCCGCCTATTGGTACGGCAGAACGGCGGAGCAGGGCGACCGCGAGGCGCAGCTGACTTACGCGATGATCTGCGCGCTCGGAAAGGGCGTCGAGGCAGACCTCGCCGCCGCGTGCCACTGGGCGACGCGCTCGTACCATCAGGGCAACGACAAGGCGCGGCAGACGCTGGAGATTATCCGCGCGCAGGCTTCCGCGGAGGCCGCCGCGGCGACCGAGGCGTTCAAAGCCGCGCAACGGGCGAACGATCCGGACGAGGCGAAGCGTCAGATAGAGATTGCCGCGGAGTGCGGCAGCGCCAATGCGCAGTTCGCGCTGTTCCAACTGCTTTACGACGGTCGGGGCGTCGACGAGGACAAGACCGCGGCGCTGCTGTGGCTCCGCGACGCCGCGCAGCAGGGCCACGCGGAGGCGCGGAAGCTGCTGGCGGCGTATGAAGACGGCGCCGGCGCCGAGGAGACTGAGGCATGATTTACCTCGACCACGCCGCTACCGCGCCTGTGCCGCCTGAGGTGGCGGACGCGGTGCGCGATACTTTAGTAAACTGTTTCGGAAATCCTAGCTCACAATATGGAATCGGCCGCGAAGCGAAAGCGCTTGTCGCCCGCTGCCGCGAGACAGTCGCGGGCGCGCTCGGCTGTGAGGCGGAACGGCTTGCCTTCACCTCCTGCGGCACCGAGAGCGACAATTGGGTGATCCGGCTCGCCGCGCATCAGGGGCGGCACGCGGGCAGGCACATCATCACCACCGCTATCGAGCACAGCGCGGTTCTTGAGCCCTGCAAGCAGTTGGAACGCGAGGGCTATTCGGTCACCTACCTCAAGCCCGATAAGAGCGGCGGCATTACCGCCGCGCAGGTCGCAGAGGCGCTGCGGGAGGACACCGTGCTCGTCAGCGTAATGCTAGTAAACAACGAAAACGGTTGTATACTCCCAATCCCTGAAATTGCGGAAGCGCTGAAAAATGCGGGTTCCGCCGCGCTTTTGCACACCGATGCGGTACAGGGCTTTTTAAATGTTCCATGTTGCCCCCATACATTAGGGGCTGACTTGGTTTCGATCAGCGGGCACAAGGTCGGCGCGCCGAAGGGCGTCGGGGCTCTGTACCTCGGCGCGCGCGTCAAAACTCCGCTTCCGCTGCTCGCCGGAGGCGGGCAGGAGATGGGCCTGCGCTCGGGCACGGAGGCGACCGCGCAGCTCGCCGGCTTTGCCAAAGCGGTCGAGCTGCGGCAGGCGCGGCTCGATACGGCGCCGGCGCATAGGTCGGCGGTCAAGGCCTACGCGCTCGACAAACTGCTTGCCATCGAGGGCGTGGAACGCGTCGGAAACGGCGAGGCACCGCATATTTTGGCAATTTCTCTGGTCGGCTACCCGTCGGCAAACATCGTTGAGGATCTCGGCGCGCAGGGCATCTGCGTCAGCGCGGGCAGCGCCTGCCACCGCGGCAGGGCAAGTCACGTCTATGAGGCGATGGGCTTGTCGAAGAAGGTCAAGGCGGGCGTCTTGCGTCTGAGCTTCGGTCCGGAGACCCGCACAAGCGACATCGACGCCTTGGCGGAAGCGCTGATCCGTCACCGCGACACTCGTTTTCCCATGCTTTGAGCGGAAAATCTATCCGTTTCAGTCCGTCACTTTTTTGGGCTTTTTTTGATTTTTGCGATCCGATCCCGCCGCTTTCCCTGCGGCGGGATTTTCGCGGATTTCGACATGATTTTTCATAGACTTGGCGGTTTACTTATGTTTATGGAAGTCGACTAAAAATGAATTATGCCGTATTTTAGCGGGTTTTCGGGTTTTTCGCCGGATTGGCGGATAGACTTATTTTAATTGAACCGCCTGATTTTGCCTCCCGCCGCTTAAACGCACAGAATCGGGAAACGTATCATTCGCTTATTCCCCGGCGATTTTGTTGGAAAAACGCTTGGGCGGATACAGACAGGAAGCCGCCCAAAAGGGCGGCTTCCTGTTGACTGTTATGATGCTATTTCTGAGCCTCGTTAGCCTCGTTTGGGAAATGGGCAACGCGGCCAATGGCGGAGGATTTTTGCGTCAGGCAAGATCAATTTGATCCGGCAAAGCTTAAAATCAGGTTTACGCCTTCGGGGCGAGCTCCTTGCCTTCCCACTTGGTCACGCACAGCGCGCAACTGATGTCGCCGGTGACGTTGAGGCAGGTACGGCCCATGTCGAACAGGCGGTCGACGCCGTAGATGATCATGATCATGTTGACGTCGATGCCCATCGCGGTGAGGACCATAGCGAGCATGATCATGCCGGCGCCCGGCGTGCCCGCCGTGCCGATGGAGGCGAGCGTCGCGGTGACAACGATGATGACCATCTGCCCAATCGTGAGGCGGACGCCGGAGCAGGTCGCGAGAAAGATGGTCGCGACGCACTGGTAGATCGCGGTACCGTCCATATTGATCGTCGCGCCGAGCGGCAGGACGAAGGACGAGATGTCCTCCTCCGCGCCGAGGTCGTCCGCGCACTCCTTTGAGACCGGCAGCGTCGCGGCGGACGAGGTGGAGGTGAACGCGAAGATCATAGCGGGCGCGGCCTTGCGGAAGAAGGTCAGCGGGCTGACGCCGGCGAACGCCTTGGCGGAGAGCGAGTAGACCAGAACCGCGTGGACGATGTAGGCGAGGTAGGCGCAGAGAATGACCAGCGCGAGAGAGCCGAGGATATTCGGGCCCTGCGTGGCGACGACCCATGTCATCATCGCGAACACGCCGATGGGGCTGAGGCTGATGACGAAGGTCATGACCTTGTCGATAACGGCGTAAAAGCTCGATACGATGTCTTTCGCGAGCTTCGCCTTCTCGCCCGCGGCGAGGATCCCGCCGCCGAGCAGCAGCGCGATGACGATGACCTGCAGCATGTCGGCGTTGGTAAACGACTTCCACATGTTATCCGGGAAGATGGCGACGAGCGTGTCCATAAAGTTCTGGCTCGTCTTGCCGGTCCACTCCGCGCCGGCGGCATTCTGCAGCACCGGAAACAGGCCCGCGCCGTTGAAGATGTTCGCGAACACGAGGCCGATGACGCAGGCAACGGCGGTGGTGACGAGGAAGTAGGCGACCGTCTTCCAGCCGACGGAGCCGACCTTCTTCATATCGCCCATAGAAATGATGCCGTCGATCATCGAGAGCAGCACCACGGGGACAACGAGGAACTTGAGCAGATTGACAAAGATCGTGCCGAAGGGTTTCAGGTAGCTTGCCGTGAAATCCGCGAGTCCGGCAAAGTAGCAGATCAAGCCCGCTACGATGCCGGCGACCAATGCAATGACGATCTGCATTGGCAGGCTCATTTTTTTCTTTTCCATATCACACACTCCTAATTATATTTTGGCGATACACACTTCCGCCAGATTGATGATATCATAGCACTTTTTAAAGATTTGCACAAGTGCTGTTTAATTCTTAACGCTCTTTTTGTTTATTCCGCTGCATGCTTGCTCGATTTGGTCGCGGCGCAGCGCGCTTTTGTCAGTTCCGACTATGCTTTCCGGCATTTTTCGCGCGTTTCTTGGATAAAATCCCATCTTGCAATTTCAAAAGCTTTCCTTTATCCTTAGTCAAAGAAAAAATCCAACAGAGGAGGAACCCGTTATGACGTTTCGGAATACGACCGCAAAAAACGGCCCCGCGTCCGGTGTTTTTATTTCTTCCTTTGTTGTTGATATTGTTGTTTCCCGTCGGTAGTTTTTCTACCGGCGTTATTTTTTGCCCGTTCCGCGCGCAAAAAATATCCGGCGCCCGATTTCCCCGCCGCTTACGGGGCGGCCGGAAATTGACGGCGGCAAGGCCCCGTCCGTAAAGCTTTGTAATTCGCACGCTTGTGATAACTATTACAATAGATATTCAAAAGAAGGAGAGAACAGTCCCATGAAAAAAGAACTCGGTCAGGAAGCTATTTACGACGCGCGTGAGCTCGGCGTGCCCCGCATGCTCGTGCTCGGTCTGCAGCATTTGTTCGCCATGTTCGGCGCGACGGTGCTCGTCCCCATTCTCGTCCAGGGCTACGGCCTGCCGCTGAGTATTCAGACGACGCTGCTGATGGCGGGCCTCGGCACGCTGCTGTTCCATGTCTGCACCAAGATGAAGGTGCCCGCGTTCCTCGGCTCCTCGTTCGCCTACCTCGGCGGCTTCGCCGCCGTCGCCAGCCTCGACGCCGGCAAGTACGCGACCATGTCGCCCGACGACAAGCTCGCCTACGCGCTCGGCGGCATCGTGATCGCGGGTCTGCTGTACCTCGTGCTCGCGCTGCTCTTTAAGGTGCTCGGCGCGTGGAAGGTCATGCGTTACTTCCCGCCCATCGTCACCGGCCCGATGATCATCATGATCGGCCTCAACCTCGCGGGCAGCGCCATCGGCAACGCCAGCCGGTGCTGGTGGCTCGCGCTGGTGGCGATCGCGATCATCATTGTCGCGAACATCTGGGGCAAGGGCATGGTCAAGATCATCCCGATCCTGCTCGGCGTCGTCGGCGCTTATATCATCGCCTTGATTGCCAACGCGTTCGGCGCCACCGCGTTGGATGCGCAGGGCAATGTCGTGCCGCTGCTTGATTTCTCGGCCGTCGCCTCCGCAAACATCGTCGGCCTCCAGCCCATCACCATCGCAAAGTTCGACCTCACGTCCATCCTCGTCATGGCGCCCATCGCCATCGCCGCGATGATGGAGCACATCGGCGATATCAGCGCCATCTCCTCCACCACGGGCAACAACTTCATCTCCGACCCGGGCCTGCACCGCACGCTCGTCGGCGACGGCCTTGCCACCGCGCTCGCCGGCTTCTTCGGCGGCCCCGCGAACACCACCTACGGCGAGAACACCGGCGTGCTGGCGCTCTCCCGCGTCTACGACCCGCGCGTGATCCGCCTCGCGGCAGTCTACGCGATTATCCTCTCCTTCTCCCCGATGTTTGACGCGCTGGTCAACTCCATCCCTGCGGCGATCGTCGGCGGCGTCAGCTTTATCCTCTACGGCATGATCTCCGCGGTCGGCGTGCGCAACATCGTCGAGAACCGCGTCGACCTCACGAAGTCCCGCAACCTCATCATCGCGGCGGTGATGTTCGTCAGCGGCCTCGGCTTCAGCTCCACCGGCGGCCTCACCTTTATGGTCGGCGATGCGGCGGTCACGCTGACCGGCCTCGCCATTGCGGCGCTGGCGGGCGTGCTGCTCAACGCGGTGCTTCCAGGCAACGACTATGAGTTCGGCGCGACCGAGAACGCCGATAAGGCGGCGGATCTGGGTACTTATTGATTGCCGTCTGCTACACGGCTCGGGAGCCGCGGCGCCGTCAGCCAAAATCATGGCGGCTGCTGCGGCTCCCCATTTTTTCAAATATACAAACGATCTCTTCTATCTTCTTGAAACACGCCTCGTCACCTAGAGCGTCATCGTCCAGAACGGCTTTGATTTTTTGCAGCGCGCGATAGCTCTCCGTCCCGACGATCCATGCCGCGCGAGCAGCCATCAGAGGGAAAAAGGGCTCCTCCTGATGATTGCGGATCATATTCGACAGGATTTCTTGGTAAAGTTCCATATAATCACCTCAGAGCAATCTTAGGACATATTGTCCAAAATGTCAATAGGACAAATCGTCCAGCACTAAACTTGTCTTGGTGATGGTATGGATTTGCGTATTCGCGATTTGCGCGAGGATTCGGATATCAGACAAAAAGAAATCGCGGCGTATCTGCTCTGCGACCAATCGTTATATTCAAAGTATGAACGGGGCGAGCGTCCGCTCTCGCTGGACTATGCTGTAAAGCTGGCCGAATATTATAACGTAAGCGTCGATTATTTGGTAGGGCTGACGGATGAGCGGCGGCCATATCCGAGGGCAAAACGGCGCAAATAGCCCCCGAAGAGGGTTTAATACTAATATGCAACTAAAACAAGACATTCCTTGCGGCATAATTTGTGCCACGCTGCGTTGTCGTCCTTGGCGGGCGTCAGCCCGCTTGCGTCCTCCGCCTTGCCTGACAAAAATTCTGCTCGCAAGCCTTTGCCTCTTTTAGTCGCATATTAGTATTAAAAGGGAGAGGCTCGCAAGCCTCTCCCTTTTGTCGTTTTATACGGAACTCATATAAAAAGATTCCATTTATGGTATCTTTTTATGAGGTCGCAGCTCACTCCGCGAACAGCGGCGTCGACAGATAGCGGTCGCCGGTGTCCGGCAGCAGCGCGACGATGGTCTTGCCCGCGTTCTCGGGGCGCTTCGCCAGCTCGATCGCGGCCCACGCCGCGGCGCCGGAGCTGATGCCGACCAGCACGCCCTCGGCCTTGCCGATGCGCTTGCCGGTGGCAAACGCGTCGTCGTTCGTGACAGTGATGATCTCGTCGTAAACGCCCGTGTTCAGCACGTCGGGGACGAAGCCCGCGCCGATACCCTGGATCTTGTGGGAACCCGCGGTGCCCTTGCTGAGCACCGGCGAGTCGGCCGGCTCGACCGCGACGACCTTGACGTTCGGGTTCTTGCTCTTGAGGTACTCGCCGACGCCCGTCACCGTGCCGCCGGTGCCGACGCCCGCGACGAAGATGTCGACCTTGCCGTCGGTATCGTCATAGATCTCGGGGCCGGTCTCCTCGCGATGTACCTTCGGGTTGGCGGGGTTGACAAACTGCCCGGGGATAAAGCTGCCCTCGATCTCGGCGGCGAGCTCGTCGGCCTTGGCGATGGCGCCCTTCATGCCCTTCGCGCCCTCGGTGAGCACCAGCTCCGCGCCGTAGGCCTTCATCAGCTGGCGGCGCTCGACCGACATGGTCTCGGGCATGACGATGATGATGCGATAGCCGCGCGCGGCCGCGACGGCGGCGAGGCCGATGCCGGTGTTGCCGGAGGTCGGCTCGATAATGGTCGCGCCGGGCTTGAGCTTACCGCTCTGCTCCGCGTCGTCGATCATCGCCTTGGCGATACGATCCTTGACGGAGCCGGCGGGGTTGAAGTACTCGAGCTTGGCGAGGATCGTGGCCTTGAGGCCCTCCTCCTTCTCAATGTGGGTCAGTTCCAACAGCGGGGTCTTGCCGATTAGCTGGTCGGCGGAGGTATAAATGTTAGCCATCAGATAAGCTTCCTTTCCAAAGATGATGGCGTCAGTATAGCCCATAAATCCTATGTTGTCAATAGGTTTTTAGAATTTTCTTTTCGACATCTTTTGCACGGCGCAAAAAAGCCGCCCAAATGGGCGGCTTTTGCCGTTTCCTATGCCTTGACGGGGATACCCGCCTTGTTCAGGTCGCGGCGCAGAACGGCGACGTCGTTGTGAAACACCGCGCCGTCGATGCCGCAGCAGTACGCCGCCTCGATGTTGGGCGGGTTGTCGTCGATGAAGAAGCACTCCGCCGGTTCGAGGGAGAACCGCTCGCACAGCAGCCGGTAGATGGCGTAATCCGGCTTGAGCAGCCGCACGTCCGCCGAGATCAGCTTGCCGTCGAAATATTGGCTCACCGGCAGCCGCGGCCAATAATCGTGCTGGCGCTTGCCCGCGTTGGAGAGCAGGTAGAGCTTGTATCCCATGCTTTTGAGCTCCGCCGCCAGCTCGCGCATACCCTCGACCTCGAGGAGCGGGCGGTCCCACTGCGTGACGAGCTTCTCCACGGCGCCGCGCAGGCGCTCCGGCACGCGCGCGGCAATGATCTGCGCCGCGTCGGCTTCAAGCAGCGTGCCGTGGTCCATCTGCACCCACTCCCGCGAGTGATAGATTTCCCGCCACAGCAACGGGCGGTCCTCCGGCGCGACGCCGAGGCGTTCCATGAACAGCTCCGGCTCAAAGCGCAGAAGCACGTTGCCCATGTCAAAAATGATATTGCGGATCACGACGTCACTTCTCCTTATGCAGCAGCTTGACCTTCGCGGCGATCTCCTCCACCTTCTCGTCGGTGAGGACGTACTTCCGGCGGAACCAGAGGAAGGCAGCCACGAGCATGACGATGGGAATGACGGTCATCGTCATGCGGAGGCCGACCTTCGCGCTCGCGGAAACGCTTGCGGAGAAGTCGACCAGCTTATCCGCCTCGCTGACGGCGGCGTTGGAGAGCCGGTTGATCTGGAGGCAGATGGAGGCGATGAACGCCGCCACGCCGGAGGCGAGCTTGACGACGAAGGTCTGCATGGAGAAAATGACGGACTCGTCGCGGCGGTTGTTCTTGAGCTCGCCGTAGTCGACGGTGTTCGCGAGGAACACGGTGGTCAAAATTGAGTTGACGCCGTTGGTGGCAAAGATGAAAAAGCCGGGGATACAAAGCAGGATAACGCTGGACATGTTCGTGAACGACAGCGCCAGCAGCACGGCGTAGCCGACGGCGCCCATGCCCATGCTGACGTAGAAGATGCGCGTGTTGCTGAGCCCCAGCATGTTGCGCAGCAGCGGATAGAGCAGCATCATCGACAGGATCTGGATACCGCCGCCGAACGTGCTGAACAGCGTATAGCTGCCGTACCAGCCCGTGCCGCCGAAATCGTACTTAAAGAAGTAAAGCACAAGATTGGAGGTGATGTACAGCGCGCCGTTGACCAGCACGATGGTGATCGTGACCGTCATCGCCTGATCGTTCTGCACCAGCGCCTTGAACATCCGGCCGACGGAGACGGTCTCCATCTCGACGGTAGACTTCTCCTTGACGTTGACGCAGGTGATGACCGTAAAGAGTACGAACAGCGCCGCGATGACGAGCGAGAAGTATTTAAAGCCGATGATCTCGATCATGCGGGCGTTCGTACCGCCGAAGCGCTCGCCGAGCCAATGGACGCTGATGAGAGTGATGATCGTGATGATCGCGCTGCCGACGCCCGCCGCGCTTCTCGCCAGCGTGGTCAGGCCCTCGCGCTCCTTGCCGCCCTCGGTGAACGCGGGGATCATGGACCAATACGGAATGTCCATCATCGTGTACGTTACGCCCCAGAGGATATAGGTCACGGCGGCGTAGGCGGTAAGCCCGCCGGCGTCGAGCGTCGGCGGCGCGGCGAACATCAGGTACAGCACGACCGCGTTGGTCAGCGTGCCGATGAGCAGCCACGGGCGGAACTTGCCCCACTTGGTCTTGGTCTTGGCGACGATGACGCCCATGATGGGGTCGTTGAACGCGTCGAATACGCGGGCGATGAGCAGGATCGTGCCCATCGCGATGGCGCTGACGCCCATGATGTCCTGAAAATAGTAGAGGACGTAGCTCGCCGAGAGCATGTAGACCATGTCCTTGCCCACAGCGCCGAGGGCGTACGAGAACTTGGCCTTGCCGGTCAATTTCTGTTTCTGTTCCATAATTTACTCCTTATTTTTCAGCCCCATAGCAATTTTGACCACGTTGTATGCGCCGTCGTAAACCCCGATGGATTTGTTTACCAGAATCGCCTTGATCATCTCGCCGAACAGCTCCTCCTCGCCGAGGAGCAGGTCGAGCATTTGCAGCGTGTGCGGGATATCCTCGCACTCGAGCGTGCCGTCGCCCAGCTCGGCGGAGTGGATCGCGCCCCAGCGCTCGTGCCCGCCGATGCGCTTTAAGAACAGCTTCGGCACGGGATAGAACGCCAGCTCGCTCGGCTTCGTCGCCAGCACGTCGCACGAGCGCATCAGGAGGTTCGTGCAGTACACCGCCTCGAAGATATTCGCGTGGTAGAACGCGTGCACGCCCTCGACCCTGCCGTCGATGGCGGCGTCCGCGAAGCGGACGGTCTCCGGCCAATTGTCGAAGTGCTCGGTCGAAAGCGCCGCGAGGCCGTCGACCTCGCGCGCCAGCTCGTCCCAGACCTTGCGGTAGTCGCCGACGTTGACGTAGAGCGCCGCGCGCTTTTCGCGCACCGCGGGCAGCAGGTGGCGAATGACCGCGGCAAACAGCTCGCGCTGCGCGCCCGCGCCGCCGATGGTCAGCAGGAAACGCATCGGCTCGCCGTTCTTTTTGCGATCGAGGCGGGCTTCGCAGTCCTTTTCAAGGTTCGCGACCAGCTCGTGGTCGACGTAGTGCCCCGTGTAGTACAGGCTGTCGGCGAGCATGGGCTTCAGCACGTCCTTGCCCTGCATACCGTTCAAAACGCGGTAGCCCATATAGCTCTGGTGCGTCTGTATCGTGTGGACGCCGCCCTCGGCGAGGTGGAGCGCCATAGGCCAATTGTCAGGAATGGCGTTGACGACGTGCTTCATGCCCGCGTGGAGCGCCGCCTGCGCGGGCCAGACATGGGTGCCGATGACGGGAATATCCTTCGGCACGTTCGCGAACACCGGCGCCATCAGCTCCGCGTTCTTCTGGTCGGACGCGTTATAGCTCAGCTTGCGGAAGCCCTCGTAGTTCATCGGCTCCCAGACGAGCTTGTTGAAGAGCTTGAACCTCTGCGACAGGCGCGAGCCGAGCGAGTACAGGTCGTTCTGCGCGCCGATGACCTTGGTGCAGGTCGTGTCGGGGTAGGAGTTCAAGTCCATCCAATACGGCGTATATCCCAGCGCGTGCGCCGCGCTCGCCATAGCGATGGAGATGCGGTAGTGCCCGAAGCCCATGCGAATGTTGCCGACGATGACGCCCTTCCCTGTGTCAAAGCCGTTGTCGCCGCCGCCCTCCGCGACACGGATATCGCGCACGCCGAGCGGCGTGTACAGGCACCGGTTGTTGACGAGCTTCACGGGGTAATCGGCGTTCGCGTCGTCGCCGTACTTGCGCGCGTACTTTGCCTTGGATCTCACCGCCTTGTCGTAGTCCTTCCGCGAGATAGGGTTGCCGAATATGACCTTCGATCTATCGTCCATTTAGCCCTCTCCTTTGACTGTAAATTCTATCCTGACCGGCTCCGCGCCCTCGACCGAGAGCGTCAGCGCCGCCCTGCCCGTTTTGCCCGTGGTTTTCACATACGTCCCGCCGAGCCCGCCGCGCAGCATCGCCGTTTTCGGGCCGACGATCTCGATATCGCCCTCGGCGCGCAGCGTCACCGGCTCCTGCGCGAAGTGCAGGACGCCGCCGTTCTGGTCGACCAGCGCGAGGCGGATCGCCGCCATGTCGTAGGTCGCGCCCTCGACAAGCTCGGTGTGCGAAACGTCCGCGCGGAGACGGCGCTCCGTCGCCGGCGCCTTGACCGTCTCGGCGACGACCACGCCGTTTTTGACCGCCTCGAAGCGGAACACGGACGACGCGTCGCCCCAATTGTTGACGTACTTGCCGTAGAGCCTGTACGCGTCGTCGAAGCTCATGTGCCAGCGCGCCATCAGCACGCCCGCTTTCGCCATGATCTCCGGCGGGAGATGATTCATGCCGAACCGCGCGGCGTAGTTGAGAAGATCCTTGACGTACTGCGCCTGCGTCGGCGCGAAGCGCTCGCCCCTGGCAATCTGATCGCCGATAAAGTCGTCCAACTCGATGGGCGGATTTTTGAGGTGCTTGTACGGGCTGTCCGCATGGGTGTAGGCGCGGATAAAGACCCCGTTTTTGTACATGCGCACCTCGTCCGCGTTCGTAAACGCGAACACGCGCCCGCGGTTGCTCGCCGCCTGCTCGCCGATGTCGAACGCCGAGCTGATCTCCAGCAGCGGCTCTCCCTCCCGCCGCGCGGCATAGACGCTTGCGGCGAGTTTCGGGTTGCGGAACATGTCCAGCACGCCGTGGTAGCAGACGCGGTCGCCGCTGCCGAAGTCGCGGTGGGTGTTGTAGTCGAACATGCACCAGCCGAAGCTGCCCGCGATGTCGTCCTCCGCCGCGACGGCGTCGAGCACGTTCGCGTGGCGCAGCGCGTGCTCGACGCGGCGCGCCTCGCTGTCAAAGGCCTTGGTCGGGTACATGTGCCCGTTGTATTCGCTCACGAGGTACGCTCTGTTCATGTCGGGCGTGACGTCCTTTTTCTTCTCGCAGCCCTTTGCCTTGCCGTCGTGGACGAAGTCGTTGTAGGCGTACACGTCTTCGAGCAGGCTGCTCTTTTTCAGGTAGCGCACGCCGCCGGTCGGGCGCGTCGGGTCGAGCCGGCGCGCGGCGGCGTTGGTGCGCTCGTAGAGCGCGTCGTCGTCCTGCGACTCGTTGACGCGCACGCCCCAGAGGATAACGGACGGATGGTTGCGGTACTGCCGCACCATGTCCTCGGTATTGCGCACCGCCTGCTCCTTCCACGCGTCCCCGCCGAGGTGCTGCCAGCCCGGGATCTCCGTGAACACCAGCAGGCCCAGCTCGTCGCAGCGGTCGATGAAGTGCTGCGACTGCGGGTAATGCGACGTGCGCACGGCGTTGCAGCCGAGCTCGTTTTTCAGGATCTCCGCGTCGAGCCGCTGGAGCGACTTTGGCGCGGCATAGCCCATATATGGGTAGCTCTGGTGGCGGTTGAGGCCGACCAGCTTGACCTTGCGCCCGTTGAGGTAAAAGCCGTCCGCGCGGAACTCCGCCTCGCGGAAGCCGAAGCGCGTCTCGGCACGGTCGATGACCTTGCCGCCGTCGAGCAGCTCGGTCACGAGCGTGTAGAGCTGCGGCTCGTCGACGTCCCAGCACTCCGCGTCGGGGACGTAAAGCGCGGTCTCGGTCTCCGCGCCGGAGACCTCGGCGGTCTTGCCGCTTTCGCCGACATACTGCCGCAGCGTCATGCCCGCGCGGAGCTCGCCGTCCAGCGTCACCGTGCTGTGCACCACGCCGGACAGCGCGGGGCGCGCGAACACGTCCGCGATATAGGTCTGCTCCGCGACCTCAAGCCACACCTCGCGGTACAGGCCGCCGTAGGTCATGTAGTCGACGACGTAGCCGAACGGCGGCTGGTCGAGGCTCTCGCGGGAATCGACCCTGATGACCAGCTCCACCTCCCTGCCCGGCGTCAGGCTGTCCGTCAGCTCGACGCGGAACGCCGTATAGCCGCAGCGATGCTCGGCAAGCTTCCGGCCGCCGGCGAACACCTCGGCGCGGTGTCCCGCCGCGCCGACGCAGAGGAACACGCGCTTGCCCGCCCATTCCTCGGGCGCGACGAGGCGCTTGCGATAGCCGCAGACCATTTGGTAGACGCCCTCGTCAAAATAGTCGTAAGGCGTCTCGCGGCAGGTGTGCGGCAGCGAAACGGTGACAGGGTTGCTGAAATCGTCAAAATGCTCTGTAAACTCCCAATCGCGGTTCAAGTCGATCTTCTGCATGGCGTGTTCTCCCGCTTTCTTTTCAGACAATTGGTTATTTTACCATATAATACAAGAAAACGCAATGCCCCATTCGTATAAAACGCCCGTGGGATATCCCGCGGGCGATTTTCACGCGATCTGTTTTATACTATTATCGAATAAAAAGCCTGGGCTCTCCGGCCCGAAGCGGCGTAACGGGACGGTCCGCTTTCTTCATGTCGCTACGCCCTCCGTCACGTCGACGACGGTCAGGGCGCCGTCCGCGACGCGGAATTTGACCTCATACGCGCCGAACGCCATGCCGTAGACGCGCGCGGGGTCGTCCTGATAGCGCGGGCGCGGATCGTGCGCGAGCACGCCGAGCAGCGCGTCGCGCTTGGCCTCGTCCACACGGCCAAGCAGCGAGTCGGGAAACTCCACCGGAATGACGTCGGGCCGCGTGGACGCGAACCCGCCGCGCGCGTCGGGGAACGCGTCGGCGTAGGGCGCGTAGGGCTTCACGTCGTAGATGGGCGTGCCGTTCACGAGGTCCGCGCCGCTGACCAGCAGCGCGGGGCCGTCCGGCGCGTCCCACTCGACAGCATCGAGCTTAACGCAGGAGAGCCCGAGCGGGTTCGGGCGGAACGGCGAGCGCGTGGCGAACACGCCCATGCGCGTGTTGCCGCCGAGCCGCGGCGGGCGCACGGTGGGCCGCCACTCGTCGAGCACCGATTCCGAGAACTGCCAAATCAGCCACAGGCGGTCGAAGCCCTCGACGCCGCGCAGCGCGTCGGGGTCGCGGTACGCCGGCTCAAAGACGACGCGCGCGGTCAGCTCCGGCACGAGCCCGCTCTGGCGCGGCACGCCGAACTTGGTTTTAAAATCGCTCTCGATGCGGGCAATGACCTTCATGGTGTGTTGGTTCACGGCGTTCACCTCGGCCATTTAAGGCCCTTGGGAAGGCCGAGAATGTAGTCGGCGGAGACCTGATAAAACTCGCAAAGGGCTTTGATATGTTCAACATGAAAAGCCCTTACGCCGCGTTCCATTTTGCTGTAATCACTTTGTCGAACGCCGAGAAATTCCGCAACTTCAACTTGCTTTTTATCTGCGTCTTCCCGCAACGCGCGAAGTCGTTCATAATGTTCCATCACAATCACCCCAAAACAATATAGCATAGTCTAAAATGCACTATTGACAATAGTGCAGAAAAGACTATAATAGTGCGCAAGGAGGTGTCATCATGAACATCATGGAAGAAAAACAAGCGGAACGGCTGCTGGAAATGCTGCGCTGGCTGCTGGAAAATCCGGCGGAAATCACAATACTCTGCGAAATCGACTCGGCTTCGGCGCGGGACGTGCAGAAAAGTATCGAGAAGCTGGAGGCGCGCGGCTATTATGAATTTCTATTGATACTACTGTTGAAGCACCAAGAGGAGCGGGAAATCTATTGCGCGATCGCGCAGTACCTGACCAACCGGCTGGACGGGTTTTTCCGCGAGAACGGCGTGCAAGCGGAGCTTGCGCTGTTCAAAACGCTGCTGGCGGAGCAGTTCTTATGAAAAAAGCAGCGCCGCATGGCGCTGCTTTTTTCATGCTATTTATTTCAGCTTCATCGGCGTCAGCGCCAGATAATCGTCCAGCGTGCCGTCCTTCAGCACGCACTCGATGATCTCGCGGCCGAGCGGGCTGAGGTCGTCGGTCAGGAACTGCCGCAGCTCCTCCTTGATGAAGTCGGTCAAAATCTTCGCGCCGACGTCGTAGCCCTCCTCGCCCAAGCGGGACTGCGTCTCGGGGCGCAGGAAGGTCTGGCGGATGTACTGCCCGTCGAGCTTCATCTCGTCGAGGCCGTAGCCGAAAATCGGGCAGCGCGCGGGCACGAGATGCTTCGCGCGGATCGTGCCGAGGTGGCGCGCCAGATACTCGCGGCTGAGCCACTCGCCGGCAAAGCCGATGCGGTACACGCCGATGTGCTGGTTCGGGATCAGGACGTTGAGCGTGTTCGGCGCGTTCATGATCTGTTCGAGCAGCATATTTGCCTGCGTGACCTTCTTGCCCGTGGCGAACGGCCAATAGGAGCCGACGCCCTCGGCCTTCAGGCCGCTGCCCGCGTTCGCGTCCGCGATGCTCGGGTTGTTGAAGCCGCGCGGGGACACCAAACGCCAGATCCACGCCAGCGACTGCGGGATGACCTGCAGCATGCCCATGACGCCATAGTTCGGGTTCGCGGCGCTCGACGGCGGCATACGCACGCCGAACGAGCGGACGTCGACCTCGACCGGACGGTCGTCGGGCACGATGTTCTCGATCATGTTGCGCGGGATGATGACGCGCGGGTTGGAGTTGGGCTTGCCGTTGGACTCGATGGTGTGCTCCCAGATGAGCGCCGTCGCGCCCGCGACGCCTTCGACGTTGAAGAACGACAGGGGCTTCGGCGGGTGGATGGACACCTTCTCATACGGCGGGTTGTCGCCGTAGGCGTTGTCGCCGTCCATGCGCAGGAACCAGCCGTCCTCGGCGTCCACGATCGTGAGCTTGCCGCTCTCGGGGTTTTGCAGGTCCTTGTACGCGCACGCCATGTCGTCCGCGATGGGGTAAATTTTGCAGCTCTCGCGCACGGTGAGGTAGTACTTCTCGCCCGTCTCCGTGCTCGTGCCGATCAGGACGCGATTCTCGTCCTCGCGGTGGAAGTCCTCCAGCATCTCGCTCTTGCCGCCGCCGGACGCGCCCTCGTGCATGAACACGACCTCGTTCTCGTACGGGGTTTCGAGCATCGCCGCGCTGGCGTGGCAGCAGATCCAGCCCTCCTGCTCGCCGATGTCGAGCAGGATCGAGAACACGCCCTTCTTGGCGCTGGGGCCGGGGTAGAGGTTGTAGGACCAGACCTCGTGCATGGTCTTGCTGCGGTTGTGCACGACAATCTGCTTGCCGTCGAAGTGGGTCTGGCGGAACGGCGGCGCGACAAAGATGATGGAACGCGGGGTGTAGTTTTCCGGAATGTCGCGAATACTGACGAAGCCCTGCATGTTCGCGAGGCCCAGCGCGAAGAACGTCGCGTTGATCGGGCAGACGAGCAGGCTCGGGCTGCCGTGCACGCGGTCGCCCGCCGTAAACGGCAGCAACACCAGCATCTGCTGGGACAGCCATTCCAGCGTCTCCTGACGCAGCTTGGAGAAGTCATAGCCGAAGCGGTCCTTGAAGCGCGGCTTGTCGGTGGGCAGGTCGTCGCCGATGGTCATGGTGTTCGGGTCGCGGCGGCGCATGTAGTCCTCCATAAAGTTGGCGGCGCAGCCGTTCTTGCAGTGTACGACCTCCGCTTCCTTAATCATGCGGCCCTCGATCATGTACTGCACGTCGTAGCTGGAGGTGCGCGTCGGCCCGTAGACCATCTCCTCAAGCTCCTCATGCGTCTCGGCATAGGCGATGGCGCGGCATTTTTTCAGCGCGTCGCGCACGTCCTGCGGCAGGTTCAGCCGATTGAAATAGATGTCGGTGTACATTGGAAATCGCCCCTCATACATAAAATAAAAAATATATCAGGGGAATGTTAGCACAGACTGTCAAAAAATGCAAGTCCCGCGCCGGACGGCGCGGGACTTTTTTACGGCTGTTCCTACTGAACTCATACGAATAATACTGATATTCATTTAAAAGTAGACAAAGTCTACTTTTAATAGCGCCGTCAGGCGCGTTGAATATCGTATGAGACGCGCCGGTGTGCGAAGCACAGCGGCTGCAATTAAAACATCCTGTTTTAATTGCAGAATAGTATAAGATCCCATTTATGGCATTTTGTTATCAGTCGATCTTGCGAATGAAATTGCCCTCGATGCGGACGCCCTCCTGCACGATGAAAAACGCGTGCGGATCGAGCTCGGTCACGATGCGGCGCAGGTCCTCCACCTCAAACTTGGAGACGGCGACGCACATGACGCGGATCTGCTTGCCCGTGTAGGCGCCCATTCCCTCCCAATAGGTCACGCCGCGGCCGAGCTGCCGCATGATGCGCTGCGGCAGCTCCGGGTCCTCGTCGCGCGTGAAGATCATTAGCTGCACGCTGATGCCCTGCTGGTGCGCACGGTCCACCATGAGCGAGGAAAAGACGTTGTAGATGATCGAGTAGAGCGCGGTCGGCACGTCGAAAATGATCGCGCAGATCGAGTACAACACGGCGTTGAAGCTGATGGAGAACCGCCCGACGGTAAAGTGGCTGCCGCGCTTGGTGAGCCACAACCCCAGGATATCGAGCCCGCCGCTGGAGCAGCCGCTCGTCAAGGTCAGGCCCAGGCCGAAGCCGCCGATGATGCCGCCGACAAGGCAGCAGGCGAGGCGCTCCTCCAAAATCGGCGCCGCGGGCGCGGTCAGAACGCTGTAAAAGAACGAGGAGGTCAGCGTGCAGATCAGCGTCCGCACGACGAATACCCTGCCCAGCGCGCGCCATGCCAGCAGGATCAGCGGCAGGTTGAGCAGCAGGTACAGCGGGCCGGCGAGATCGACCCCCGCGGGCAGCACGACGCTCTGCCCGATGAGCGTGCGCAGCAGTTGGCTGACGCCGAGGACCCCGCCGCTGAACAGCCCCATTGGGACGATAAAATAGTTCACGCCGAACGCGTTGATAAACGTGCCGAAGACGCCGATCGCGAGACGCGTCCAGCGGTTTTGCAAGGCCTTATGCAGCATAATGCTCCTCCTGAACGGAAAATGAAAAATGCGGCTGCCCGCACGGACAACCGCATTTTTGGTGGGGGAAGGTGGATTCGAACCACCGAAGTCACTGACAACAGATTTACAGTCTGCCCCCTTTGGCCGCTCGGGAACCCATCCAGATTTGATAGAATGAAAGCCGATGATCGGATTCGAACCGATAACCTGCTGA